>CANQCH010000023.1 GCA_947589165.1 uncultured Bacilli bacterium | reverse complement strand
ACCATTTTAGCCGTTATTTTAACTATTTTTATGGTTACGATGCTAGGAAAAAAGATAATGGAAAAGCATCCAATCTTGGTTGATATATTAATTATTTTGTTATTTTTCTTAAGTATTTGTGAAATCATCATTGGTTCTTACAATCCATTTATTTACTTTAGGTTTTAAAGATGGAAATCGAAAAAGTTGTAGTTGGTCCTTTAGCGACAAATTGCTATTTGGTAACGCAAAATCAGAAGACAATTATTATTGATCCGGGCGATGAAGCCGAAAAAATAATTACGGCTTGTAAAGGTAAAAAGGTAGTCGGTATTCTTATTACCCATCATCATTTTGATCATATTACGGCTTTAAAGAAAATCGAAGATTACTTTCAAGTTAAAGAAAGTTTACAAGTTCCTGATTTTAACTATGAAATAATTAAAACGCCAGGCCATACTAGTGATTCCCTATCTTATTATTTCCCGGATGAAAAGGTTTTATTTAGTGGTGATTTTCTTTTTTATCATACGATTGGGCGAACTGACTTAGTCACCGGAAGTAATGTGGACATGCAAAAAAGTTTAGAACTTATAACTCATTATCCCGATGATGTAAAAGTATATCCTGGTCATGGCATAGATACTATTTTAGGCCCCGAAAAGAAAAACTTTAATTTATATTATTAAAAGTTTACAAACCTTTTTTTAAAATGCTATAATTATGGTGGTGGTAAATTCATGAAGAAGTTTTTCATTTTGTTAAGTTTATTATGTTGCTTTTTTAGTTTCCCTTTAATTACGAATGCGGCCAAGTTAAATATCGATGTGCCAAAAGTAACAAAGCATGAAAAAGTCAAAATATATTTATTTCGAGGCAATGGTTGCATTCATTGTTATGATTTCCTAAATTATTTTAATAATCATGCCTCCCAATTTAGTAAATACATAGAAATCGTGGCTTTCGAAACGAAAAAAGATTCTAAAAATTACGAATTAAAAAATAAGGTCAATGACTTTTTAGAAATAACCAATGAAAAGGATCGGGGCTCAGTACCTTTAATTGTGATTGGTTCTTGGCATATGCTAGGTTTTCTAGATAGTGATGGGGAAACGATCATTAAAGAAGCTTTAAAAGCTTATCAAGATGATAATTATGTTGATGAAGTGCAAAAAATAATTGCTGAAGAAAATTTAACTGTTAACACCGAAACTTTAAAAGAAGCTTGTACAAAAGAAGGCATTAAAGCCAAAGAAAGTAATGGTTTAATTATCGTTGTAATGTTTGGCGTTATTTTAGCTGCCTTTTTAGTAATCGGTTTTAGTGTAAAGAAAAAATAATCAAGTTTATTTAGCTTGATTATTTTTTTTGGCTTTTTTCTTTAAATATTTTTTATTAATTAATTTAACTTTAACGCCCTTTTCTGTGGAAAATTGATATTTTACACCATCAGGGAGATTCTTTTTATAAACTTTCATTATTCTTCACCTTCTTCATGTTCACAATGTTCACAGCTACCATCACAAGTACAACCTTCATGATCGTCTTCATCGGTTAAAGATATAGCCGAAGTTGGACAAGAATCAATCGCGGTTTGCACACTTTCGGCATCAAGATTTTCTTGACTAATAGCATGAGAAACCATATTTTCATTAAAATCAAAATGGTCAGGATCGATACTTACACAAGCCCCACAAGAAATGCAGGCATCACCATTAACAACTAATTTCTTCATAAATTCCTCCTTTTTTAATTATAAAGCTAACTAATTAGAAAAATCAATCTTTATATTTTAAAATAGTAAAATATGTGCTATTATTTTACTAGAGGTAATGCTATGGATACGAGAATGTCAAAATATGATAATGAAGATTTAAGTACCGGATCTCGAGTAAAGAAAAATGCGAAACTTTATGAAACTATTAATAATAATGAACTTAATAATTTTACTTTACGGAGTAATGCAACCGTAATTGGTAATCAAGAAAACGAAATTGATGTGGAAAAAATAAAAAAAATTTTGGATAACCGTTATAAAGATGTTCCAAAAAGAAAAAGTATTCGAATTGAACCAGAAGAAGCGGAAGAAGTTAAAGATGTTCCTACTAAAGAATATGATTTAAATGCCTTTTTAGAGAAAGCCAAAGATGAAAAAACAGAAACTTACGAAGAAGTTCGGGCGAAAAAATTACGTGATACGCAATTTGATATTTTAAAAAATTTAAAAATTGATGAAAATGAAGATGAAGATGTAGTTGAAAATAAAGGCCCTAAACCCGAAGATAATGATTTATTAAATTTAATAAATACGATTACTATGAATGAAGCTAAAGAAAAAAATCCTTCTTTAGTAAATAACGCAACACCTAAAGAAAGCGAAGATACGGATAATCCAGCCCAAGAAAATGAACTTTTTATGGCTGAAGCTTTAGATGAAGAAAATAAAGAAAAAAAATCTTCTCCAGAAAACGCCGTCGCGGATATCAAAAAGGAAATAACAAAAGTTGAAAAAACGAGTAAGGTAATTAGCAAAAATAATAATTTGGATAATTCCTTTTATACTTCCAATAATGTATTTACCAAAAAAGATTTTAGCGAAGATGAAGAAGACAATTTAAGTCTTTGGATTAAAATCTTAATTGTTATTATTATCGTTGGTGTATTAGTGGGTTTATTCTTCTTTTTAAGATCAATTATTACCGTTTAACAACATACAATTAAGTATGAATAGAATAAGGAAAAGAAAAAAATTAAAATTATCGACGCAAATTTTTATAATTATAATTTTAATTAGTACTTTGACTTATTTTTTTGTGCACAGTTATTTGCAAAATTTAAATCCTAAAATAATTGAAGTTTCGGAACAAAAAATTGATAAATCATTTCAGTATTTTTTAAGTACGGATGTCGGTTATCAATTATTAAATGGTTTAGACTTAGAAGATATTATTGAAATAAATAAAAATAGTGCTGGGGAAATTTTAAATGTTGATTTTGATTTAGATAAAGCTTATCAAGTTTTAGCTATCATTACGACCGAATTAACGGGAAGTATAAAAAGGCTCGAAAGTGGGAAGATTAACCTAGTTGATGAAAATATCTTATCCCATAATGGCCAATTAGTTTTAGAACTACCGATGTTTATTGCGAGTAAATATGCTTTATTAAGTAATTTAGGCCCCAAAATATATTTACAAATTAATTTTATTGGTAATTTATTAACTAATTTAAAAACGAAAGTAACTAATTATGGTTTGAATAATGCTTTGGTGGAAGTTTATGTTTCAATTGAAATCAGTCGGGAATTAATTAGTCCCGTGGTCAAAAATACTAATACTATTAGTTATGATGTTTTAATATCTTCCAAAATAATTAATGGTCGCGTTCCAGCCTTTTATGGTGATAGTTTAGTAAAGGAAAGTAATATTGTGGAAGAAAAAGTAACGTAAAGTTTTTTTAAAAAGTGATGTAATTTTATTGGCGTATAAAAAAGTTTATGCTATAATTTATAGTAGGGTGAGCATTTAATGAAGAATATCTTTATTAATGAGGCGATTACTCAAGCATTAGAAGACTATTTAAAAAGTAAAGAAGAAAAGGGGATACTTTTTAATTCTTTTTTAGTTGTTTGCATTCGTTTGTTAATCGTTATCTATAGTGAATCAGATATTCTTAATCCTTATAATATTAATAACCCAGATATTTGGCGTGAAAATATTAAAAAATTTGGTTATTCCGATGAAGAGTTAACGAAATTTATCACCAATTTAACGGAATTTCAAAAAATTGATGCAGCTAATCAAAATTTAAGTATAAAAAAAGATAATCCTTATTTTGTAACAATTCAAAAACAAATTATCGATATGTTTATTATGAAGAAAGTTAATTTCCATCTTTTAGAACAGGAAATTACCGATTTTTATAATTTATTATATACGCCGGATTGTAGTGAACCACTTAGGGTATCTTATAATTATTTGACGGCTAAAGATATTAATGAAGTTAAAAATTATTATGAACAAGAAATGGCCAGTCATGAAAAAATTGAAGAAGAAGCAACGAAAAATTATTTAAATAATCGGGCTTATGAAATTATGGGTTATACAATGGAAAGTATTCGCGCTTTAAGCGAAGAAGAATTAGAAAAAATGAATCATCAAGTTTATGACTTCTTTAAAATTAGAGAAAATGCGATTAATAAAGAATATTTATTAGAAAAAGCGATTGAAGACCATGATCAAGTAAAAGAACCAATGACATCCGGGAATGGTTATGTTGATATCTTATTAGTGATGGGAGTTATTGCCACGATTGTGATGGTAGGTGTGATTTTAAAATTTTTAGTATTTTAGAGGTTGGTTATGAAAATAGTTATTAATGATAAAGAATACGAAGTGGTAGAAAATCATAATGCAACAATTGATGAAGCAGAATTACAAGAAAAATTAACGGATTATTTTGCTAATTATGATTATATTTTAGGGGATATTGCTTATAATAAATTAAGACTAAAAGGTTTTAACGAAAAGAGTAATCAAAATTATAATGCCACCAATGCTTACGAAAACATCCATGAATATATTACTAAATATTGTGCTTATGGTTGTAAATATTTTATTTTAAAACAAATTCGAAAGTAATTGAAAAAGAATTACTTTTTTGTTATAATGAAAAAGAATAGAGAAGGGATTGATAGTAATGAGAAAAATAAAAGTAAATTTAACATCTGGCAATGTGGTGGAAAAGACTTTATTAACCGCGTTTAAAGGAACATATGGTGATTATGTTGTTTTAGATAATGAATCTGTTGGTAGTATGGGTCTTCCCGTTATTTTAATTGCCAAAGTTTTAGATAATAAATTAATGACTATAACGGATGCTAATGAATGGAATGCCGTTAAAGAAAATTTACGAAATATTATCGCCGGTAATCAAATAATTAAAATCAATGTTTTAGATGAATATAGTGGCGAAGATGTTTTTTATAAACAATTAACTTTACCAGTTGCATCTTTCGATGCTTTAAAAAAGACTTATGCGGATGAAGGTGGCGTTAATGAAAATGCTCCTGTAGCTCCGGCAGTGGAACCAGCAGCTACTGTCTCACCGGTTAATGAAACTCCAATTGCGCCAAATATACAAATGCCTTCGGCTCCCGAAGCACCTACTGCTCCCCAAGAAGTTGCCCCATTAAATGTTAATCCTGATGTTGTAACTCCTGAACAAGTGCAAGTAGCGCCAAGTGAAGCTCCTGTTCCACCAATGGCTCCGGAAACTCCTACCGTAGAAAGCCCTGTAATGCCCGAAGCACCAGTCGGCCCCGCTATTGAATTAAATGAAGCCCCTGCAGTTGAACCAATTCCGCCAATGGCTGAAATGGCTAACAACAATATTGATTTTGCCAAAGAAAAAGAAACTTTCTTAAAAGCTTGTGAAAATATGTTTGATGCTTTAGTATCAAAATTTAACAAATAATTTAAGTTATAAAAATGTATTGTCTTTTATATAATTTAGTATGAAAGAGACAATACATTTTTTTTACAATATTGATGTGGATGATATTGAAGAAAAAGATGGTAAATATCATTTTTTTTATCATAATCAGGATTACTTTTTTGTCTATTATAACCGGTTACCAGAAGAATTAGATGATATTTTACTTTGTGCCCAAAATATGCGGGAAAAAGGTATTGCCTGTCACGAAATAATGCTTAATAAAGATAACCAAGTATTAACTAAAGTAGGCGAATATAACTATATTTTATTTGCCGTCAGTAATTTAAGTGAACAATATGACATTATCGATATTAGTGAAATGAATAAAAAATTAATTTTAGCCTTTAATCAAAGTAAATTGTATCGTAATAACTGGGGTGCTTTATGGAGTGCCAAAGTTGATTATTTTGAATATCAGATTCGGGAACTCGGGAAACAAAAATATACGGTTATTGAAAGTCTAAGTTATTATATTGGACTCGCCGAAAATGCGATTAGCTATGTTAATAAAATAAATGAAACCGTAACTAAAACAGTTAATGATAAAATTGTTTTAGCCCATCGCCGCATTTTTTATCCTAATATTAAATTAAATTATTTAAATCCGTTAGCTTTTATTTTTGATTTAGAAGTTCGTGATATTGCCGAATATTTAAAAGCTTTGTTTTTTGCCACCAGTGATTTAGATCCTTTAGAAGAATTAAAATTATATCTAAGAACCAATCCTTTAACTTTTTATAATTATAGTATGCTTTATGCCCGACTATTATATCCGTCATATTACTTTGATATATATGAAGAAATTATGAATAAAGAAAAAGATGAGAACGAATTAATTCCCATCATTGCCAAAGTAGATGCTTATGAACAATTTTTAAAAAAGGCTTATTTTGAAATAACCAAGTATGCCCCGATTGCCAAAATTGATTGGCTTATAAATCTACATTAATTATACCTTTAATTTCTGGTACTTCACTTTGAAACATTTGTAAAAGGCCTTCATTAACGGTATTATCTTGAAAAGCACAATTACTACAAGCTCCCGTCATTTTTACATAAACATAATTATCTTCATATTTTATATAAACAATATCGCCACCATCCATATTTAAATAAGGCCGCATCTTTTCAATCATTTCAATTATTTTAGTTTCCACATTATCTTTTTCTGCCATTTTTTATCACCATTTTTATTATAGCTTTAAAGATGTAAAGTTACAAGCATTTATCTGGCTGTGAAGTTGAGAAACGCCATCATTTTTGCTATACTTAAATTGAAGGAGACTATATGGCGGAATATAAAATTGGTGACATTATTAAAGCCAAGGTATCGGGAATTACCAAATATGGTGTTTTTGTTCATGTCGATGATTCCTACAATGGCTTAATTCATATTTCCGAGATTTCTAATGATTTTGTCAGTAATATAGGTGATTATATTACGATGGGGGAAGTTATATATTGCCAAGTTTTAGATGTTGATGAAGTAAAATTACAATTAAAGTTATCAATTAAAAATATTAACTATAAGACGACTATAGCTCCAGGGGAGATTCCGGAATCACGCTTAGGTTTTTTGCCGTTAAAAAATAAGTTAGACGAATGGATTCAAGAAAAAATAAATAAAGAATAAAAAGGACTGACGCAGTATGCCAAATTGGAAAACCCATCTAGAATTAGGCACAAGAGTTAATAAATATTTACAATTTTCGAATGAGGATCAAGAATTATTTTTACTCGGTAATATCATACCGGATATTAACAATAATCACTTAGTAACAAACGTTGCTACCTTTATTCCTCATGACGTAACACATTTTAAAAATCAAGTAGAACCTACTTATAAACATTTTTATAAAAAATACGTTCAAGAGTTAAAGCATAATGATCCACTATATTGGGGTTACTTACTTCATTTGTATACCGATTATGTTTGGAATCAAGATTATTATGGGAGAGTAAAAAAGACGGATGTTAAGAAAAAATCAGCGATTAAATTAAAAGAGATTAAACATCATGATTTTAATAGCTATAATAGTAATTTTAAATATAATACTTTAACTATTACCCACATTGATACCACTTTAGCTAAATTAAAAAATATTGCTGAAATCAAAATAACGAAAAATGATTTGCAAATGGTTCAAGAGTTTTTGAAAGAAACGAACTTAGTTCATAATAATTATTTATTTTATCAAGAAAAAGACTTAGATAAATTAATGACAAAAACTATTAAGGGTTTTAGCAAATTAGTAAAAGATTTTAAGAGGTAAAGTTATTATATAATGAAAAAAACTCCCAAAATATGAGAGCTTTTTTTTTTTTTTCATTGGTGCCCAAGGTAGAGATTATACTTATAGTTTATAAATTTTTAATAAAGTTTAATTTGACGTATTTTCGGGCTTTTTTAAATTAGTAAAATTTAAAATTTTAAGAGGTAAATAAGGAGTAAAAATTTGTAATTGTTAAATTAATTTGTATCATATATTTTTTGCTTTTTAATATAATTATTTATATTCTAATACCGGATAACCATTACTTCCCAGTTGCCATTTACTAAATGTAAGTTCATAATCTGAAAAAGTTGTTTGTAGATCTTTTATGGTTATTTGTTTTAATTCTTCTATATTACTATTTAGAGTATTCGTTAATTCTTTTAATTTACTTTCTGTTTTAGGAATACCTATATCTTCTTTATCACTACCCATTACTCCTGTATCATTTAAATAATAACTATTTTTTATCTCATTATCATTATTTATTGTTGGTCCTATTCCATATTTGGGAGTTCCTGTTAATTTACCTGCATTGTATACATTATTTAAAACTATTTTATTTAAAAAATTTTGATTGTAATATTCATCATATATTCCATTAACAACTGTATTTGAATTAGTTTTAGCTATGTCACCTAAATTATAACTATTTAAAATATAATTTGTTGTTATTCCATTAACACTTGCCACAAATTTACCTAGTATTCCTCCTATATTTATATTGGTTGATGTTGTACCTGTATATAATAAATTTCCGTCATTATAACTATTAAAAATATATGACTTTGTGCCAAATCTACTTTCTCCAAGTATTCCTCCTATACCTGATAGACTACCTAATCCTATTGTAACAGCGGTTGTTAAATTCCCATTATTATAGCAATGATCTATGATTATTTCTCCTTTATCACCATTAGTACCTACTATACCACCTAAAGAATTCCCACCATTAATATCAGTGTTATTAAAAGAATTATCAATTATTGTTTTGCCTTGATTATAACCAATTAATCCACCAAGTATTTGTTGACTTGCATTACCAGGATAAAAATTTGAATTTATAGTCGTACCTATATTTTTCGAATTATGTATAGTTGCATAGAAACCACTACTAATACAACCAATTAATCCGCCAACAAAATGTCTTCCATTATGGGTAATAGTTATATTTCCATTATTAACAACATTATCAAAAATTGTTGTATTTATACTCTCTCCAACTATACCACCTTCAAATACATTGTTAGAGCTATTGTTGTTCATAGTAACATTTCCATTGTTTGTACCATTTTTTATATCAAGGGGACCTGAAGTAAATCCTACTAAACCACCAATAAAATTTGTTTCATCACCATTATAATTATTTGTTATTTTGCCATAATTATGGACATTTTCTATATTTAAAACACCATTATAATTATTATCATTAGTAACATTGTAATTAGCTCCAATAATTCCGCCAATCATTGCAGCTGTTGAATTAGTAATTTCACCATAATTTTCAGCATTTTTTAAAGTTATTGTCCCTTTATTATATCCAATAATTCCTCCCGTATTTCTTCCCCCACTTAATTTGCCATAATTTTTGACATTTGTTATTTCTAAAGTATCAAAATTTGCTCCTACTATTCCACTTACTTCCCATTCATTTTGTTCACTACTTACATTTACATAATTAATAACATTATTTACTTTATTTGTTCCTGATGCTCGTCCAATAACTCCACTTCTAACAGATCTTACATTACTAACTATTTCTCCTCTCACAATTAAATTTGAAATAGTAGAATCTTTTATATCGCCAAATAAGCCTATAACAAAACCAAACTTAGTATTGTTAATATATAAATGATCTATTGTTTTATTATTACCATCAAAATTACCTTTGAATGAATTAGTCATACTATTTCCTATAGGTACAAATCCACTTCCACTTGTTAGTTCTTTTAATAAGCCTTCAGTACCATTTTTATTTCCATTTATATCGCCATAATCGGTTCTTTCTGCGTCTTCATAACTATTGGGATTTTTAAAATCTAAATCCTTTGTTAAAACAATATATTCATTTTCGTAACTTTTTCCTGAATTAACACTATTACTTAAATTTACTAGATCTTCAATTGTATTTATTATATATGGGTGTTTTTCCGTTCCATTATCGGTTTTTAGTGATACTCCAGCTTTAAAACTGCTTCCCATTGGTACCGTTTCCATTGTAGCACTGCTATCTATCCATAAATATAGATAATACTTTTTTATTTCACTGTAAGTAACTCTATCGCTATATACTTTATAAATGTTTTTATGTGTTCCTTTTACACCTATATCTAATTGTTTTGTTTCTTCTTCATTAAAATCATTTTGAGCATTATCAGTACTACTTAAAACATTTGTTACTATTATTGCATTATTTTCGTCTTTAATAGCAAATTTGATGTATTTATCTTCAATAGTACTATCAATGGTGCTGGTTATATATAAGTTAAATCCCACGGAAATTTCGCAAGTACTAGTTATTGTAAATTCGTATGGTTCCGTTTCTAAACCCATACTATCGTCCATAGGATATGTATTTTCTAAATTTATTGAATTACCATTATCTTTTAATTGAATTTTAGCACAAGTATTTATACTAATGTTAGTATTTTCACCTTCTTGTATTTTATTTTTCATATAAGCAAAACTAAATCTAAAAGTACCTAATAAAATTATTAAAATGCCTAAAATTATTAAAGTAACTTTTCTTTTCATATATATCAAACCACCTATTTTTCCTATTAAATATATTATAACACATCTTGCTCGTATTTTCTTGTAGATAATCACGAAATTTTATTTTTAATGTGAAAATTATACTTGGAGATGCATTATGAACGAAAATAAACTATATGAGCTACGCGAGTACAATGATTTATTTCAAAAAGATGTTGCCAAAATATTAGGTGTAACACAACAAACTTATTCATTATGGGAAAAAGGTACTAATACAATTCCATTAAAGCATTTAAATACACTTTGTAACTATTATAAAGTTTCAATGGATTATATTTTTAAGTTATCAAAATCAATAACCTACAATAATATAAATTATTTAAAAGAATTAAATAAAAAAGAAATAGGATTAAGAATCAAAAAGATAAGGGAAGTTAACAATTTAACATTAAGAAAATTAGCTAGTGAACTTAATACGACATCTTCTACTATTTCTGCTTATGAAACAGGTAAAACTTTAATTTTAAGTGCTTTCGCATACCAAATTTGTAAAAAATATAATGTAGCTTTAGATTGGCTATGTGGTAGAGAAAAGTAAAAAAATCTTTCTAATTGTTATTTATCTTACTAACACGAATAGTAATCTGTTTTACAAAGCATTTTTTAATTAAAACAATTCTTTATTTAGTGGATATGATTTATTTTCATATATTATGGATCAAAGAGACATATTGCTGTTGTATTGTCATTACACCAATTAGTTATCAATTTAGGATAAATATTTTTAAACATAATATTATGGATAATTCTAGATAAAAAAGAACGAAAAAACCGTATCAGCATTAAATGATTTTGTAAATGAGAGATAAAATTAAGGGGTAAATAAGGGGTAAAACGCTTTTAATAATGAAAAAACTCCCAAAATATGAGAGTTATTTTTTTCATTGGTGCCCAAGGCCGGACTTGAACCGGCACGGGCTATTACACCCGCAGGATTTTAAGTCCTGTGCGTCTACCTATT
>CANQCH010000022.1 GCA_947589165.1 uncultured Bacilli bacterium | reverse complement strand
TCGGCATAATGGAACGGGAACAACTTCACCAGTAAAATGTTTTAAAAGTAAGATTGATAAACAAAACCCAAGTTGTAGTTTAAGTGTTACTGCCAGTGGCGTTAGCTTTGCTAATACAACGGATCAAGGGGGAAGCGGGGTCGCTAAAAGTGGAATAAATAAATCCACGACAGCTGGTTATGGCACAACAAGTTTAGGCTTAAGTACAGGAACAGTATATGGACATGTGTTGGATAATGCGGGTAACTATGGTAGTTGTAATCGTAGTATAATTGAAACAACCAAAACCTATAATAAAACAACTAAAACATGTAATAGTTATGTATCTTCTTATACTTGCCGAAAAGCAGCGTCTTACTATTATTATTGTAATTCAGGAGATTCTTTAAGTGGAACAACCTGTACACATTGGAATTTTGAACCTTTAAAATATAAAAATTTATCAGAATGTCAATCTCATAATGGAGTTGTTGGATGCTATCCTTGTCTAGTTAATATGTATTGTTTTCCACATTCGGGAAGAAGTGAGTATAATGCCTATTTTTCAGGTTATTCCTGTTCTTCAGTAGGTGGCTCTTATGGCCAAGATGCTTATTGCTATAAATATGGTCAATCTTCTTGTGGAAGTTGGACTAGGTGGAGAACTAATTATGGATACAGCTTTAGTGATTCAACATCGAGTGCATCTAGTTGTAGTACTGGTTCATCATTTAGCTGTGATAGTAATCATAATGGTTCTAGTTATGTATCAAATTGTAGTCTAACTAGTGCCACTTGTTCATCAGGAACAAAATTAAATAATGATTATTGTGCAAATTAGAGGTTAATAAATGAGAAAAAATAAAATATATATAATAGTTATAAGTGTTTTAGTAATAATCTTAATTGGCGTGATTGGATTAATAATATTAACTAAAAAAACAGTTACAGCTGAAGAAGAAGATATTTCCAAAATAAATCCTAATGAAGAAATAGTATATGTTTGTGAAACAGAACAAGGAGAAAATTATGATGATTTTAAAATTTATACAATCGAAAATGTTACGGTAAAAAAAGGCCAAGTTTTAAAAACTCAAACAGGAACAAAAATTGTTTATAAAACTCAAAGTTTTTACAAAAATGCTAAAATAGATAATAGTGAAAAAACAAGCGAATATGATGATAAAGAATTATCAATATTAGAAATGAATAAAGAATATAATGATTATACCAAAGATGATACAGGTAAAGAAATAAATGTTACATATGAAGAATATCAACAATTTTTATCGGATTTAGGTTATATTTGTAAGAAAAAAAGTTAATGAGCAAAAAGTCATTAACTTTTTTTCCAATTTATGAAAAAAAGGTTTTTAATGATGTATATATATTAACTAACGTATTAGGATTATTATAATCTATTTTTATACCACTAACAGTTTCAGCAAAACCTTTAGAACAAACAATATAATTCATATATTTACATAATTCTAATAGTTCATTCGTAATTCTGAACCAAATAATTTCATATCATACCAATTCATATTAAATTTTTTCTATAAGAATTTTATATTTTAATAATTCTCTTAACACAAGGGATAAAAAAATATATATTTATCTTAAAATAAATTATTTTAAAAGTTACCCATTTTAATTTAAATAAAGCTTGTCAAATTGAGAAAATTTTTTTAAATTAATTTACTTGTTGGCAAAAAAATTGTATACTTAAAGGGAAAAGAGGTTAAAATGAAAACAAGATTAATAAGTGCCGCGGTGGCAGCTTTAATCGCAGTGCCGTTAATATATGTAGGGGGTTTTTATTTTTCTTTTGGCGTAGGGTTACTAGCAATGCTTGGCTATAAAGAATTAATTGATTTACGAAAAAGTCATCAACCTTTACCCAAATTAATGATTTTCTTTGGCGTTGTTTGTCTAACCTTGCTCATATTCCAAAATTTTTTAAGTGCGTCTACTGAAAGTGGTCTTTCTTATCAAATCGTTATTTTATGTTTAATTGCCCTTTTAATGCCAACGGTTTATTTTCAAGATAAGTATTCGACGAAAGATGCCTTTTATCTACTCGGTATTACGTTATTTTTAGGCCTTACGTGTAATTTGTTTATCCTTGCTCGTAATCGGGGATTAGGTTTATTTCTATATTTAATTGGGATTCCCATTTTAACTGATACAGCCGCTTTTATATTTGGCAAAGCCTTTGGCAAAAATAAATTATGTCCGAAGATTAGTCCCAATAAAACTTGGGAAGGTTCGTTCGCGGGCCTTTTCGCTGGAACCATCGGGGGTGTCGTTATTTATTCTTTATTTGTCGGTAAATTTGCTTGGCAAATAATTCTTTTAACGGCCATTCTTTCGACCATTGGTCAAATTGGGGATTTATTTATGAGTAAAATCAAACGGGAAAATGAAATTAAAGATTTTTCTAATATTATGCCTGGTCATGGCGGCATTTTAGATCGGATTGATAGTTTTATTTTCGTATGTTTAACATATTTTTTAGTAATGTTATATTTATAGGAGGCAACAATATGTGGATTATAACAGTTTTACTTTTAGTCTTTATTTTAGGTATTATTATTTTAGTGCATGAATTTGGACACTTTATTTGGGCTAAAAAATTTGGCGTCTATATTCATGAATTTTCAATTGGCATGGGCCCAGTTATTTTTAGCCATGAAGGGAAAAAGGATCATATTAAATATAATATTCGGGCGGTTCCTTTGGGCGGATTCGTCTCTATGGCCGGCGAAGTTTATGAAGACGATGATACCAAGAAAATTCCGAAAGATAAATTTTTATGTAATAAGCCTTGGTATCAAAGATTAATTATTATGGTCGCGGGGGTTACCAATAACTTTATTTTAGCCATTGTTTTACTAATTATGGGTGCTCTAATTTGGGGTGGGGTAACTTCTAAACCCGTGATTGATAATGTCATAGAAGATTATCCGATGGCCGAAGCGGGCATTAAAAAAGGCGATACGATTACCCAAATTAATGGGCATAAAATAAATAGTTGGGATGTCGCCCAAATTGTTCTTTATATGAAAAATGATAAAGATTATTATACTTTTGAAATTAAGCATGAAGATGGTAAATTAGAAACTTATAAAATTACGCCTAAAATGGAAAAAGATGAAACGACGAAAGAAAAAAGAGCCGTCTTTGGCATTCAAATGGCGCAAACGGAAACGAAAAATATTGGGGATTGTATTCTTTATGGTTTTACGAAATTTGGTAGTGTCATGGAATCCATGTGGTTAACTATTACGGGCTTATTTACCGGCAAGATTTCTCTTAATGCCTTATCTGGTCCCGTTGGTATTTATCAAGTTGTAGATGATTCCGTTAACTATGGTCTGGATTATATCGTTTACTTAATTGCCTTTTTATCTATTAACGTTGGTTTTATTAATATTTTACCATTCCCAGCTTTTGATGGTGGTCATGTCTTATTCTTAGTTATCGAAAAGATTAAAGGTAGTCCCGTTAATGCTAAAATCGAAAATATTTGTCATATGATCGGCTTTATTCTTTTACTTATTTTAATGCTTTATATAACATATCGCGATATTTTAAAATTATTTTAAATAAAAAATGTTCGGTTAAGAACATTTTTTATTTTCATCAACAATTTGGGCTTGATAGGTAGGAGGATTGGTAATACCTTCAACTTTTTCGCCTTTAATATAAGTTATTTTGATCGTCCAACAATTAAGACTTTCATGGGTTTTTGGATTAGTTAACTCACCATTTTCGTCGGGAAGAATAATGCCTTTATCAATTAAATCTTGAACGGTAATTTCTTTATCAATTGTAAAATTGTTTTCGTGGGCATAATCTTCGGCTTTCAGTAAAATATCTTTTTTCGTATTTTCATATTGTTGATCTAATATTTCATTTTGAGTATTACCATACATCGTTACACTAATGGTAATTATAATGGCTAAAACCGCGATCACGGCGATTAATTCGACTAACGTAAATCCTTTTTTATTCATATTATCATCTCTATAATTTAGTTTATCATAAGTTACTATTTTGGACAAGTTAGACTTTTATAAACCTAAAATTATGTTATAATAATTAGTAGGAGAAAGTATTATGAATTATGAAGTTAATGGTTTTAGTGTCTATAGCATTGTCCTTGTTACCTTTATTGCCAGTTTATTATTAGTATTTTTAGTGAAAAAAGTGGCAGTTCATATTAATGCGATGGATATTCCAAATGAAAGAAAAATTCATAAAGTTCCTATGCCGCGTTTAGGTGGTCTCGCGGTCTTTGCGGCCTTTTTATTAGGTTATATGCTTTATGCTCCCACAACGACACAAATGATAAGTGTTCTAATTGGTGGTTTTATTATTATTTTAACGGGGATTGTTGATGATATTAATTCTGTACCGGCTAAATATAAATTTTTATTTCAAATTATTGCCGCGGCGATTGTCGTTTTATATGGTAAATTATATTTTAAAGATTTAACAATTTTAGGTTTTACTTTAACTTTTCCTACTTGGGTCAATATTCTTTTATCAATCTTCTTTATTGTGGCGATAATTAATGCCATTAATTTAATTGATGGTTTAGATGGTCTTTCATCGGGAATTAGTTCTATTTATTTCTTAACCATTGCCATTTTAGGTTTTGCCCGTAATTCTTTGGGAGGTCTAGATGTTATTTTATCCCTTATCATGCTTGGTAGTACTTTAGGGTTCTTATTTCATAATTTTCCGCCCGCTAAAATCTTTATTGGTGATACGGGCAGTATGTTTTTAGGCTTTATGATCGCCGTCATTGCCTTGTTAGGATATAAAGTAACGACTATTACTTCGATAATTATTCCTTTAATAATATTATTTATTCCAATTTTTGATACGGTCCTAGCGATTGTCCGAAGATTATTAAAACACGAATCTATTGGCCATCCAGATAAAGAACATTTTCATCATCAATTATTACGCTTAACATCATCGCCAACGAAAACGGTATTACTAATTTATTTAATTAATAGCATTTTTTCTGTTATTTCTATTCTTTATGTTTTAGGGGATAACAAACAAGCTATTGCTATGTATGTCGTAATGATGATTTTCTTCCTTTATTTAGTATTAAAAACCAATATTTTATATGAACATCAATTTAAAAAGAAAAAGAAAAAGAAAAAGTAAATTTTGGGGGGAGAAAAGTTTACTTTTTTCTTTAATTTTGATAAAATGTTTTTATGTCCTCGTAGCTCAGTTGGATAGAGTGAATGCCTCCGACGCATTAGGTCGCAGGTTCGACTCCTGTCGAGGACACCAGAAAAAAATTAAACTCACAAATTAAGTGAGTTTTTTTTATGGTGGACAAACATAGTTTCCTTTTGCCAAAAAATACATATTTTATTAAGGAAAGAAGGAAAATAATGAATTATTTAGTATATCCTTTAAAAGTAATGAATATTACTCAAGGTTATGATGGCAGTTTATCACATCGCCAACATAATTTAGGTAATCCAAAAGATTATCCCATTGATGATAATGGGGCTTCAAGTAAAAAGGATGCATATTTTTATTGCCCTTGTGATGAAATGGTCATAAAAAAAATTTATGGTGTAGGTACCAGTGCTGGCAATACTTTATGGTTGGAATCAACCACTAAAGTAACGACACCAAGCTTTTATGATTATGTGGGTATCATTATTGTTCATCCTAATGATGCGGATTTTAAAGGCTTAAAGGTGGGTCAAAAATTTAAACGGGGCGAAAAAATCATTTTAGAAGGCGATGATGGCAAAGCTACGGGGTATCATTTTCATATGGCAGTTGGTCGCGGTAAATTTTTAGGAACAGGTTGGATTAAAAATTCCGATGGTATATGGGTAATTAGAACGACAGAAGGTGCCGTTAAACCCCAAAATGCTTTTTTTATCGATCCGGATTTTACGACTGTCAAAAATACTGGGGGCATAAAATTTACTTATTTACAAACTAAACCGGAAGAATTTTCCGTCATGTATGTTACGAAAAGTTTAAATGTGCGTTATGGTCCGGGAACTAATTATCAAGCGATAAATTCCTTACCTGCGGGAACCAAAGTTAATGTTTATGCCACGAGTGACTCCTGGAGTCGTATTAGTGAAAAAGAGTGGGTCTCACATAATTTTTTAACGGCCACAAAACCCCGGCAGGTTTATGAAACCAAAGTAACTACCGCCGAAGCTTTAAATGTTCGGCAGACACCCAATGGTTTAAAAGTAAAAGAAAAATCGCCATTACCTAATAATACTTTAGTTGCTGTGATGGCTACAAAAGGTAATTGGACCAAAATAAATACTGATCGTTGGGTTTATAGTGCCTATTTAGCTTAAAAAAAATAAGCCTTATTTCTTTATAATGGGCTTATTTTTTATTTCAAATTCTACCGTTTTGGTATCATTAATTAAATCATAAATTTGACTAGCCAGTAATTCATATTTAAATAAAGCGGAATCGGTATTTCTTACGATAGGAATAGGGATATCTTTCTTTATCGTTTTTAAATATTTTTTGCCATGGGCATTAAAACCTAAGATTTTAAGATAATCAAGTTGAAGCTTCTCATTATCTGTTTTTGTTAAGCCAACTAAAATATGAATAAATAACCGATTTAATTTATTAAAAGTATATCTTTTGGTTTTAACTTTTTTTATTAATTCAGTTAAATTAGACGTGGCAGTAATATATTTTTTTAAGCGATACTCTAAGCCTTCATCCACATCGACAAATTGATTTAATTGCGGATTGGTAATAAGGGCATATTTTAACAATTTAAAATAATGGTCCATATTTATAGTAAGCATTTTTTTAGCGACCGCGGAAGGTAAATAATTAGTAATATCTTCATGATTTTCCCATTTATGCCGAATGTTTGAAGCACTAATGATGGCATCAGTGCTGGTTAAATCATGATAGTCACTAGTTCTTTTAATCGTTTTAAGTTTAAGATGGAAATTATTTTTTAAAATAGCTTTTTGATAAGAAATGGCCAGTAAGTCATTCGGTAGAAAATTAAATTTTAAATTTAACGCTTTAGCTAAGGCCGTCGGATAATTTAAACCTTCCTTTAAATAGCTTTTTACTTCATTATTATAAGCTTTATCTTCTAATTGTTTTTTAGCAATTTTCGTGATTTGAACTAAATCATTAGATTCACTACCACAGATAATCGCATCACATTTTAAGGCTTCTAAAATTTTAATACTAGCTTCGGCGAAAATATCTGCGCTTTGGGTGCCATAAACAAAAGGTAATTCGACGACTAAATCAACCTCATGGGCTAAAGCAATTTTAACTTTATCTTCTTTGGTTAAAAGACTAATTTCGCCCCGTTGTAAAAAATAACCATTTAACACTAAAATAATAATACTATCGGGATATAAATCTTTAATCGTCGCAATGTGGTATAAGTGTCCATTATGAAATGGATTGTATTCGCCAATAATCCCAATTTTTTGCATAAAACCACCAAATTTAATATAACAATGATTTTCTTTCTTGTCAATTTATGTTATACTCGTAAAAGGTGATTTTAAATGATTATCGCTATTGTTGGACCTACAGGGGTTGGTAAGACCCAACTTAGTTTAGCTTTGGCTCAAAAGTATCAGGCTATTATTATTAATTGTGATGCGGTTCAAATATATAAAGGACTAGATATTGGTAGTGCGAAAATAAAGCCATCCGAGATGGATGGCATTCCCCATTTTTTAATTGATATAAAAAATCCGGATGAAGATTATTCCGTCGCGGATTATCAAAAAGATTTTCGGCAAATCATCGCGCAAAATCCGGATAAAAATATTATTATTGTCGGGGGAACTGGTTTATATTTAACGGCGGCGATTAATGATTATCAATTTGGAATGCAAAAAAATATCGATTATATGGGGTATACCAATGCCGAATTATATGACTTAGCTTTGGCGCAAGATCCTAACTGTAAAATTACCCCCAATAACCGAATTCGGTTAATTAATTTTTTAAAACGGACTACAAATCCCTCTATAGCTAAACCCTTATATGATGTTAAAATTATTGGCTTAACCCAAGAGCGAAGTTTAATTTATGAACGCATTAATGATCGGGTTAAACAAATGCTAGATGAAGGTTTAGTGGCGGAAGTGAAAGAATTGTATCAAAAATATCCGGATAGTAAAGTTTTACATCGGGCTATTGGTTATAAAGAAATTATTAGTTATTTAAATAACGAAATAACGCTGGCGGAAGCAATTAGGAAAATCCAACAAAATAGTCGCCATTATGCTAAAAGACAATATACGTGGTTTAAACATAAAAATAATGTCAAATGGTTTCCGGTTGATTATGAAGAGTTTGCGAATACAATTGATAATGTGATAAAATATATTGAAGGTGTAGATGATGAAAAGAATAAATAAGAAGAAAATGGGGATTTTTTTGCTGTGGTTTAGTATCATAGCTATTTTTAGTTGTTTAGTTTTAATTGTTATTAGTTGTTATAGTACTTTATTAATTACGAAAACTTGGCGCTATGTTTTTATAGGGTTAATGGTAGCCATGGTAGGTTTATTTGCTTGGGCTCTGGTTATGATTAAACAAAATCGGCATCTTTTAAAATTAAAAAAATGGTTGATGATTACTTTTTCTTTTTTAGTCATCTTATATGCTTTAGGTTGTTGTTCCTTTTTATTTATTTTATATGGTCCATATGAAGGTTTTAAAGAATGGTTAATTACAACGGCCATGAATACGATGAATCATAAATATTATTGCCAATGGTTTTATAATGATAATATGATTAGTGCGATATTAGATAATAACTATATTGAAGAATTTGATGAAGATACTAATCCCGATTTAATTGATTTTAATACCGAAGTTAAAGACTGGAAAGATTTGGATGATGCCGAAAAACAAATCTTAGATCATAAAGATGATGAATTATATAAAGTTATTCATTTTACAGTTAATGGTTGTACTGCTTATTTAGCCGCCGTTTATGATCCTAGTCGTATTAGTTTAGCGGTTACCAAATGGCTCGGTAAAAGTGGTCAATATATTTACGATATGGCCAAAGAAAATAATGCACCATTAGCGATTAATGCGGGCGGCTTTTTAGATCCTAACCATGTTAGTAAAGGTGCTTTTCCGCGGGGCGTTACAATTAATAATTATAAAATTATATCGGATAGTACCACGGGTGGTCCTGTAATTGGGTTTAATAGTAATGGCGTTTTAATGCTTTCGAAAAACCGGGGCGCCCAAGCGGCTTTAGATATGGGTTATAAATATGCCGTATCAATGGGACCATTTTTAATTGTGAATGGTAAACCGGCCTTTATTAAAGGTAATGGCGGTTGGGGCTATGCGGCCCGGACAGCTATCGGTCAAAGAGCGGATGGCATTGTGTTATTCTTAGTTGTCGATAGTAATGCGGTTAGAACCAGAGGCGCTACCATGGTCGATTTAACGGAAATTATGCAAAAATATGGCGCGATTAATGCGGCCAATTTAGATGGTGGGACCTCATCCGTTATGGTAGTAAATGGCGAAATGATTAATGATCCGATTGATTCGGCGGGACGGCATCAAACCCGTGGTATTCCAACAGCTTGGATAATTAAATAAAATAATTACTAAAAAATCATAAAAAATCCCTTAATTCATATAATAATACTTGTAATTAAGGGATTTTTTTGATAGAATTTAAATTGCTGTAAAAGAAAAAACATTGATATGAATTGCATCTTCGAGTGCTTCTAAAAAGAAGTGAAGATGTTTCGAAGTATCAAGAAGTGAAAACGAAGGAGGAATGAATTTATGGCAGAAGTAGTTTCTATGAGTAATTTATTAGAAGCTGGTGTTCATTTTGGTCATCAAACTAAAAGATGGAATCCCAAAATGAAAGAGTATATTTTTACATCAAGAGATGATATTTATATTATCGATCTTGAAAAAACGAAAGCATGTTTAGAAAGTGCTTACGACGTAGTGAAAACTATCGCGGAAAATGGTGGTAAATTTCTATTTGTCGGAACGAGAAAACAAGCCCAAGAAGTTTGTTTAGAAGAAGCAACGAGAAGTAATTCTTATTATGTTGTCGAAAGATGGTTAGGAGGAACCTTAACTAACTTTAGAACTATTAGACGGCGGGTTAAAAGACTTGAAGAAATTGAAGCGATGGAAAAAAATGGAACGTTTGAAGTTCTACCCAAAAAAGAAGTTATTGGCTTAAAGAAAGAATACGAAAAATTAAATAAAGTTTTATGTGGTATTCGTGATATGGAAAAATTACCCCAAGCTTTAATTATTGTGGACCCTAAAAAAGAATACAACGCTATCAAAGAAGCTAGAAAATTAAAAATTCCGGTATTTGGGGTTGTAGATACGAACTGTGATCCGGATGATGTTGATTATGTTATTCCTGGTAATGATGATGCCGTTCGGTCAATTAAAGTTATGCTTGGCGTTTTAACTAACGCTATTTGTGAAGCTAATGGCTTAGAATTAGTTGATTATACAACGGAAGAAGAAAAGAAAACGGCGGAAGAAGTTGTAAAAGAAGTTAAAGAAGAAAAAGAAGTTGTAGCTCCTGATGTTATTGAATCAGTTAAAGAAATGGAAGCTATTGATGAATTAGAAGCTAAAACTTTAACGGAATTAAAGAAAATTGCCAAAGAAAAAGGAATTAAGGGTTATTCAGCAATGAAAAAAGATGAAATAGTTGCAGCCCTAAGTAAATAAGGAGGAATAAAAATGGAAGTTACGGCAAGTATGGTCAAAGAACTTCGCGAAATATCTGGGGCCGGCATGATGGATTGCAAAAAGGCCTTAAGCGAAGCTAATGGTAATATGGATGAAGCCATTAATTACCTAAGAGAAAAAGGAATTGCGAAATCAGTTAAAAAAGAAGCGCGAATTGCGGCGGAAGGCTTAGCTAATATTTATGTTAAGGAAAATAAAGCTGTTATTGTCGAAGTCAATAGTGAAACTGATTTTGTTAGTAAAAATGAAGAATTTAAAGGAATGATTGATACCATTGGCAATACAATTTTAAATAGTGATGCTAAGACTATGGATGAAGCTAATAGTCTTGCTTGTGAAGATGGAACAATTAAAGATTTAATTATTAATAAAGTAGCGAAAATTGGAGAAAAGTTATCTTTTCGGCGGTTCCAAGTTGTAGAAAAACAAGCCGATGAAGAATTTGGTGCTTATATCCATTTAGGTGGTAAAATCGCGGTGTTAACTGTTGTTAAAGGTGCTAATGCCGAAGTGGCAAAAGATGTTGCTATGCAAGCAGCGGCCATGAAACCTTTATATGTTTTTCCTGCTGAAGTTCCTGGTGATGTTTTAGATAACGAAAGAGATATCTTAAAAGAACAAGCCATTAATGAAGGTAAACCAGCTGATATCGCGGAAAAAATGGTTGAAGGAAGAATTAAAAAATTCTATAAAGAAATTTGTCTTAACGAACAACCATTTATTAAAGATGGTGATATTTCCGTTGGTGATTATGTAAAAAATAATCATGGCGAAATTGTGAGCATGGTTCGTTATGAAGTCGGTGAAGGAATGGAAAAGCGAAATGATAACTTTGCCGAAGAAGTTATGAATCAAGTTAAAGGAGAATAATTACTTTTATTCTTCTTTTTTTGACACTTTTTTAGTAAAGCTAAATATTTTACTTAAATTTGAGCTTATTCATGGTATAATCCTGACTTTGACAGTTTTTAGAAAGCAAAAACTCTCAAACCCTTTAGTTATAAGGATTTGAGAGATTTTTA
>CANQCH010000021.1 GCA_947589165.1 uncultured Bacilli bacterium | reverse complement strand
TAAATAATTAATTGTTCCATATTCTTGGACATTTTATTATCAAATTCTAAAGCTTCAAATAAGGTATCAGCATTATCCAAAAGATGATTTTGCCATTTACTATATTTTTTTAGTTCGGCCTTAAATTCGGCATAAGCCGCATTAAAAGTTTCTTCATCTGCATATAAATCTTGAACATTCCATTTCGTACTTTCGGGATAATCGGCTCTTTTCATGTTCTCTCCTTCATTAACTAGGATAAAGGAGAGTTCCCTCTCCTTTTATTTATCCTTTTTATTTTTCTTCGTAAGTAGCATCTTCTACTTTTTCATGATCATCATTGTTGCTATTAGCATTATTGGCTTCGGCTTCTTTATTTTCTTTCGCCGCTTGTTCGTAAACTTTGGCCGCTAAATCCATTGCCATTTTATTTAATTCTTCGGTCTTTTTCTTAATATCATCAAGATCACTACCTTCTAAAGCTTTTTTCAAATCAGCAACTAAGTCTTCGGCTTTTTTCTTATCATCAGCACTTACTTTATCACCTAAATCTTCTAAAGCTTTTTCGGTTGAGAAAATCATAGCATCAGCATTATTACGAATTTCGGCTTCTTCTTTTTTCTTTTCATCAGCATCTTTATTGGCTTCGGCTTCTTTTACCATCTTATCAATTTCTTCATCAGAAAGATTAGTACTAGAAGTAATGGTAATAGATTGTTCTTTGTTGGTGCCTAAATCTTTAGCTTTAACATTAACAATACCGTTGGCATCAATATCAAAGGTTACTTCAATTTGAGGAACTCCTCTTTTAGCCGGAGGTAAATTCGTTAATTGGAAGTTACCTAAAGTTTTATTATCGCTAGCCATTGGTCTTTCTCCTTGTAAAACATGGATATCAACGGCCGGTTGATTATCAACCGCGGTTGAAAAGACTTGACTCTTGCTAGTTGGAATCGTCGTATTTCTTGGAATTAAAACGGTCATTACATTACCAAGGGTTTCAATCCCTAAAGATAAAGGTGTAACATCTAGTAAAACGATATCATCAACTTCACCCGTTAAGACCCCACCTTGAATAGCTGCCCCCATGGCTACAACTTCATCAGGGTTAACACTTTTATTTGGTTCTTGACCTAATTCTTTTTTAACTAATTCTTGAATATAAGGAATTCGGGTTGAACCACCAACTAAAATAACTTTATCAATATCACTTGTTTTTAATTTAGCATCTTTTAAGGCTTTACGAACTGGTTCCAAAGTTGAATCAAATAAATCGCGACATAAATCTTCAAATTTAGCCTTTGATAAAGTCATTTCCATATGTAATGGACCTTCATCAGATTGACTAATAAATGGTAAGGAAATTTGGGCATTTGTCATTCCAGATAAATCTTTTTTTGCTTTTTCGGCCGCATCTTTAATTCTTTGCATCGCCATGGCATCTTTACTTAAATCTACATTATGTTCTTTTTTAAATTCTTCAACAAGATAATCAGATACTCTTTTATCAAAATCATCGCCACCTAAACGATTATTACCACTGGTTGCTTTAACTTCAAATACACCATCACCTAATTCCAAAATAGAAACATCGAAGGTTCCGCCCCCTAAGTCATAAACTAAAATAGTTTGAAGTTTATCTTGTTTATCCAAACCATAGGCTAAAGCTGCCGCGGTTGGTTCATTAATAATTCTTTCGACTTCTAAACCCGCAATTTTACCAGCATTTTTCGTTGCTTGTCTTTCGGCATCATTAAAGTAAGCAGGTACCGTAATAACGGCTTTCGTTACTTTTTCGCCTAAATAACTTTCGGCATCTTTTTTAAGTTTAGCTAAAATCTTCGCACTAATTTCTTCAGGCGTCCATTTCTTACCATTAGCTTCAACTTTTTCACTAGTCCCCATTTTTCTTTTAATGGAAGAAATCGTATTTTTAACGTTAGTTACCGCTTGTCTTTTGGCAACTTCCCCCACTAATTCTTCATCACCTTTAAAGGCTACCACGGAAGGTGTTGTCCGATTACCTTCTGGATTCGGAATAACCTTTGGTTCGCCTCCTTCTAAAACAGCAACACAAGAGTTTGTTGTTCCTAAATCAATCCCAATAATTTTACTCATATCTAATCATTCCTTTCCTTTATTTTGAGTATTATTATTCACTAACACGCACCATGGCATGTCGAATTACTTTATCTTTATACATATAACCTTTTTGTAAAACATCTAAAACGATACCGGCTTCAATCCCATCTTCATGCGCAGTTAAGACCGCTTCCATCGTATTTGGATCAAAGGCTTGTTTTAAGCAATCTATTTCTTTTACTTCCATATTTTCTAAAATACTTTTAATATTGCTATAAATCATTTTAAAACCTTCTAAAAACTTGGATAATTCATCAGTTAAATTACTATCATCAAGTTTTATCGCTCTTTCAAAATTATCAACGACTGTTAAGAGTTTTAAAATTAATTCCTCGCCTTCATATTTACAAAGCTGCATTTTTTCTTCGTCATAACGGCGGCGCATATTTTGCATTTCGGCACTTAATCGTAATATTTTTTCATTAAGTGCTAGATTTTCATTTTTTAACTTTTGGTCAGCTTTATTAGTTCGACCCCCAGTTACTTTCTTTTTAACTTCTTTAACCTTTTTCTTTGTTTTGGCATTTGCTTTATTCGTTGTTTCCATATTCTTCCTTTCTACTATCAACCTCGGCATCAATATAATTAAGTAAGCTTACGATTCGTTGGTAATCCATTCGTTTAGGGCCAATAATCGCAATAGTTTTTTCTTCTCCATTAATTGTATATTTTTTCCGAATAATAGTTACATTCGGATCAAATTCCGTTTCTTCCCCAATATAAATTTTTACTTCATCGTCACTAGCTTCATTGGATTCGATTTTTTTTATAAAAGCCATATCTTCCAATTTATTAGCAAGGCGTTTTATTTCATCAACATTATTATATTCGGGTTGTTCAAATATTTTCGTGCGCCCACTCATGTGAACATTATTACTATTATTTAGAACAAAGTCATTAAAGGCATCATAGAAAATATGATAAATAGTTTCGTATTGTTTAATTTGTTTTTGAATTATCGGTTTAATTTCTAATTCGAGCCTTTCACTAACTTCATCAATTGGCGTTCCCACCAATCTTTTATTAATTAGCTCACTAACCTTTATTAATTCATTTAAATCCGTTCCTTCTTTTAAATTAAAGGTTTTATTTTCCACATGACCTTTGTCGGTACAAACGACTGCGACTACTTGATTAGGGCTAATGGTAATAATATTTATTTGTAATAACAAATTATCTTTACTCGAATTACCTAAAACCACACTAGTATAATTGGTTAACTCACTAATGATTTCCATACATTGTGTAATGGCATCGGATAACTCTAAATCATGATTAGCAAAGATGGTTTGTAATTTTAACATATCTTTACCATTAAGCTTTTCCGGTTCCATTAAATTTTTTACGTAGTATTTGTAGCCTTTTTCACTCGGAATCCGACCACTACTAATATGGTTCTTTTCCAAATAACCTAATTCTTCTAAATGAGCCATTTCATTACGAATCGTGGCACTTGAACATTTAAATTTATTACATAAGGCTTTGGATCCCACCGGTTTAACAGTTTTAATATAAACCTCAACGATTTCTTTTAATAATTTTCGTTTCCGTTCGTCCATATCAATCCTTCTTTTTAGCACTACTCGTTTCACAGTGCTAATATCATTATAATATTATGTTTAGCACTTGTCAATATATAACTGCTAAAATATTTTGGTAAAAAAATCAATCCCTTAGGATTGATTAATCATGATTATGTTTCCGGGAATTTTTGATTCCTTCTTCTTTTTTATTTCTTCTTTTAATGCTTGGTTTTAAATAGCATTTTCTTTTTTTCCATTCAGAAGGGACTCCACTTCTCGCAAATTTAGTTTTGAATTTCCGCATTGCGGCATCAAGATCTCCACCTTGAACAACTACTTTAGTCATTAATCGCCCTCCCTTCCGTTTTTGGTATAAATATTATACCATTTACCAAGCCTAATGGCAATATTTTTTTCTTTTTAAGGGCTAATCGCTGGCGCCAGTTCAATTTCTAATTGGGAATCTTCTGCAATAGAACTACCCGATGGCAGACTTTGATTGATGACATAACCATAGTTTTTAAAACTACATTTTAAATTAGCTAAATTACAAAAAGTTTGCACTTCGTTGCGACTCCAATGCGTTAAATCTGGGATGGTAATATTTTGATAGTTTGTTAAAAGAAATACTTTACTACCGGCCATGACGGTCGTATTTTTTAAAGGATATTGATTAATAATATAATTTCCATTTCCTATTATTACTGGGACTAATTTTTGATCATTTAAAGTATTAGCTACATCGGTAACATTTTTACTAAGATAATTATCTAAATAAATTATTTTACTATAATCGACATCACTTTTTTTATCAGTTAATTTGGCATAACTAGCAATTTCTTCGATCGCAGTAGTTACGGCATCCGCCATGGTCTTAGTAGAAGCTACCATTTTTTTATTGGCCACATACACGATATATTTCGGATTTTCTTTGGGAAAAATGCCGGCGATACTTTTAATATAATTATATTCGCCACCTAAATAGCCCCCATTAGGATCCGCAATTTGGGCAGTCCCGGTTTTCGCAATTAAACTTACATTATCTGTCTTATATGGTTTACCAGTCCCAAAATCAATTACATCGGCCATTAATTGTTGCATCTTGGTAGCTGTCGTTGCGCTAAAGACCTTCCGGGCTTCCGTTCTTTTACCTTGATAGGTAACGTTACCATCACTATCGATAATTTTATCAACGATATAAGGTTTTATCGTCGTTCCTTCGTTAGTCACAAAACTAACCGCTTGTAAAATTTGAATTGGCGTTACGGTTAGCCCTTGGCCAAAGGAAGCGTTAGCTATTTCCACCGGATATTTAAAACCAATATCACCACTCGCTTCATTAGATAGTTCAATACCCGTCGGACTACCAAAGCCTAAATCTTGATAATATTTTTTTAAGGTTGCACCCCCTAAACGTTGGGATAAAATGGTTGCCGCAACGTTCGAGGAATTAGCAAAACCTAAATCAAAGCTAATAGTTCCCCACCCAGTTCGGTTAGAATCACGAATGGTGGCATCAGCCACTTCAATTGAACCGGATTTATAAGTTTCACTACCATTGTACTTGCCATCTTCAATCGCGGAAGCAAAAGAAAATATTTTCATAACGGAACCGGGTTCGTATTGATAACTAACCAACGGATTCATATATTCTTTAATGGTATTAGTATCATTGGGATTAAAATTGGGACTTGTCGCACTCGCCACGATGGCCCCGGTTTTCGCATCCATAACTGTAAATACCATCCAATCCATCGTTGCTTCTTTCGCTAAAGAACTAACAGCCTTTTCCACAATTAACTGAATATTACTATCAATAGTTAAATAAATATCGGAACCATTAATAGCATCTCGAATTCGCGTTGGTGTATTAGGGATTTGATAATTGCCGGCCGTATATTTTTGGAATTCTTTATAACCATCGACACCGGATAAAACGTCATCATAATATTTTTCCACGCCCAAGGCGCCTTCAATTACCCCTTCATCATTTTCTTTGGCATAACCAATTATGTATGAAGCAAAACCCGATTTTTCATAATACCGTTGCTTACTTACTAAAAAATCGAGTCCCGGTAAGTCTAAAGCTTCAATCTTACTTTTAGTATTTTCGGTTAAATTATTTCCCGCCGTCCCAAATTGAACTTGATATTTACCTTCTTGATTTAAATAATTAAGAATTTTTTCTTGATCAATTTTTAATATCGGAGCTAATTTCTCGGCCGTTAATTCTTTATCCACGACATGTTGGGGATTATCAGGATCGGTGGTGCGCGATTCGGCAAGATAAGCAATTAAAGTATAAGAATTGACCGTTTGGGCTAAAACATCACCATTGATATCAAAAATACTACCCCGAGAAGATGGTAAAGTTTGTTTTACCGTCGTTATTGATAAAGCTTTTTCTTTTAAATTAATGCCATCGACTTTTTCACTTAACACAATATATGCTAGTTTAATAATGGCGGCCGCAAACAAAAAAACAACAGCCAAAATAAGTAATTTGGGAATTTTAACTGTTGTTTTCTTTTGCATTTTTCCTAACCTCTATTCTTGTCCAATTGTTTTTATATTACTATTATTATACGATAAATTATATTCTTCGACAATAGCTTGAATATTATCTAAACTAGTTAATTCATCAATTTGCATACTTAAACCTTGATTAGTTAATTCTTGCGTTTTAATTTTATTTTTTAATCTTTCAAGTTTAGTATTCGATTCACTTAATAAAGATGAAGTAAAAACATTAAAAATGGGAACTGCTAAAAACATCGCAAATAGTAAAAAATACATAAATTTTTCACATTTCAATAATTTATATCTTTTGGTTTTTGTCGCTTTCATCTTTCTCAGATCCTTTCGATAATTCTTAATTTGGCACTTCGGCTCCGGGAGTTTTCCTTTAATTCTTCCGGGCTGGGAACAATTGCCTTTTTATTAACTAATTTTATTAATGGTTTATAGGCTTCCGGAATATCCGGCAAACCTTTAACTACGGCATCAACTTCACTATATTTTTTAAAAATATTTTTCACGATGCGATCTTCTAGGGAATGAAAAGTAATAACACCTAGGCGACCACCTTTTTTTAATAATTTTATCGCCATCGGTAAAGTATTTTCTAAAACCACGAGTTCTTGATTTACTTCAATCCGAATCGCTTGAAATATTTTCCGTTCGGGATGATGCTTAAAAAAGTAATTACTACCACATGCTTCTTTAATAATTGTAACTAATTGCAAGGTTGTCGCAATTTCTTCAGTTAGTCTTTTTTGGCCAATTAAATGGGCAATTTTTTTCGCATATGGTTCTTCGCCATAATCATAAAAGATTTGGCTTAATTTTGCTACTTCATACGTATTTATAACTGTTTTAGCACTTAGGCCTTCCCCACTCATGCGCATATCTAAAGGAGCATCCTGCATAAAGGAAAATCCCCTTGCCGCCGTATCAATTTGTGGTGATGATACGCCTAAATCAAAGATGATGCCATCGACCAAAGTAATATTTTCTTTCGCTAATACTTCCACCATATTGGCATAATTCGTATGAAATATTTTGTAGTTTGTACCGATTTTAGCTAGTTCTTTTTCCGAATAAAGAACGGCTTCTTGATCGGCATCGAAGGCGAATAAGAAACCCCTTTTTACTTTTTTTAATATTTCTTTCGCATCGCCTGCGTAACCTACAGTTGCATCGACATAAATTCCGTCTTCCTGTAAATTCATGCCCGCAAGTAATTCTTTTTGTAAAACACTATAATGCATCTTTTACATCCTCAAATAAATGTTCCGCGATGTCATCTAATTTTTCACTATTAGCATTCATGAATTCTTGGAAACCATCGCGAGACCATATTTCTAGGCGGTCATTTACGCCGATTATGACACATTCATGTTTTAAATCGGCGTAACTAACCAATGGGGAGGTAATATTGATTCGACCATTTTTATCGAATTCACAGACCGTAGCACCGGAAAAGAAGGAACGACTAAAGGTTCTGGCATCTCTTTTGGTGAAAGGCAAGGTATTTAATTTATTGACTAGTTTTTCCCACTCTTGATATGAATAAACATAAAGACATTTTTCAATTCCGCGGGTAATGATAAATTCATTGCCTAATTCTTCACGATATTTCGTTGGAATTACGATTCTGCCTTTATCATCAATATTGTGATGAAATTCGCCAATCAACATTTTAATCCCCCACTTTCTTCCACAGTGTACCACTGTCTACCACCATATTACCAAACCAATAAAAAAAAGTAAATACCTAAATATTTACTTTTTATCGTTTGACATCATTTGACATTTAAAAATTAATCTTGTTTCTTTTTAGCTAATATACTAGCTTGTTCTATTACTTGAATAAATATTTGATTTAATTCCTCTACTAGAAAATAAACATTTAAATTGCAATGATTTTGTGCCCATTTTTGTGTATCATTTAAGCTTTTCGCAATATGGCTTTTAATCATATCCATCATATCAAGAAAATCATCATCTAAGGTAATATCGGTGTTGCGCAATTTTAATATTAACATGGCAATACTTACAATTAGATTAAATTCATCGGCATTCCGAACTCGATTAATTATATGAGCTATATCCAAGTTGGCTTCTAAATCAGCTAAATTAAAAAAATAATTGGCATCAAGATAATCATCATAATAAATGAAAGTATTAGCTAAAGTTTTTAGAGCTAGGCCATTATCCATAGACATATGTGGTAAAATTTGTTGTAATTTAGTATCAATTTTAACTTTTTCGGCCTCTTGAGCTTCTTTGATGATTGCAATTTCATTAGTTAAAACTTTCTTATAAAAAGAATCTTTAGCCATTTTTTTGATTTGATCTAAATAGTAACTACTACGAAAAAAACGGCAAGATAGAGCTTGATAAGCAATATCTAGGTTATCTTTAGCTACTTTATCTTTAAGTAATTTAAAATAATTTTGATTTTCGGTAATCTTAGGAATACGATTATCAGTTGCATAAGTCATTAAAATCATTGGTTCATTTACTAATAGTTTTAAATACGCAATTACCGTATCTTCATCATATTCGCGACTTAAACCCATCATAAAATTATAAACTGTATCATTAATAAAAACATGGTTAACTAAAATAAAGTTAATAATTTTAGAACTTAATGTAAAAAGACCAAAGTATTGTTTTGCAATATTATCTGCCTTAGCCAATAATTTCATATTTTTAGGACTTATAATAATATTATTCTTTTCTAAATATTGTAATAATTCTCGATTTTCTTTCATTTTTTGCCTCAATTCGTTATTCTAACATAATCTGTTTCTCGATGCAAGGTTAATTGTGATTTATTTCTTTTAATGCCGTTAGTATTCCTAGTTTTCCATATTCGTAGGTCAAAGAACCTTGTAAATAGGCAATGTAAGGTTCAACCATAGGGCCATCACAAGATAGTTCAATTGAAGAACCTTGGGTAAAGGAACCACTAGCCATTATAATTTCACGCTTGTAACCTGGCATCGCACTTGGCATCGGCGTCACAAAACTATCAATGGCACTCCCTTTTTGAATGCCTTGAATAAATTTTTGCATAACTAAAGCATCGTTAAATTTAATCGCCGTCACAATATCACTGTGAGTCTCATTATATTTAGGATTAACTTCATAACCCATTTTTTCCATGATATAAGCTGCGAAGATGCCAGTTTTTAAAGCACTAGCCACCACGCTAGGCGCCATGTATAATCCTTTTAAAATATCTTTATTAGCCCCTAAAGATGGTCCTACTTTTAAACCTTCCCCAGGCATATTTAAGCGTTCACCGCATAAAGTGATGTACTTTTTTTTGCCGACAATGTAAGCTCCATTACTACACATTCCCGCGCCTAAATTTTTAATTAGGGAACCCACACATAAATCCGCGCCTACTTCGGTAGGTTCTTTTATTCCCACAAATTCACAATAACAATTGTCAACTAAAATACATATATTTTGATCTATTTCTTTAATTAACTTAATTACCTTAGCCACTTGTTCAATGCTTAAGCTATGGCGAAATTCATAACCTTTGGATCTTTGAATTGTGATTAATTTAACGGAACCTTGTTTTAATCTTTTAGTAATGGTCTCATAGTCAAAATCATCATTTTTTAACGCAATTTGTTCATATTTAATGCCAAAGCTTTTTAAACTGCTGGGATTTTCCGTTAGGCCAATAATTGCATCAAGCGTGTCATAGGGTTTACCGGTGATTGAGATCATAACATCGCCTGGTCGCAAAATAGCAAATAAAGCCGTTGTAATGGCATGGGTACCAGAAATAAATTGATTTCGCACTAAAGCACTTTCACTATGAAAGATTTGAGCATAAATAGCTTCAATTTTATCCCGACCAAGATCATCATAACCATAGCCGGTCGTCCCATAAAAATCACTTTCCGTGACTTGATGATTTTGGAAGGCCGTCAAAACTTTTTGACTATTAAAATACGCAATTTCCGCAATTTCGGCATAAATATTTTTTAAATTATCTTCGGCATCTTTAATTAATTCATCCATGTTTTCCCTCCGTCAACTTTTATCACCGCATCATTAATATAACTGGCCGCATCAGATGCTAAAAAATAAATTACTTCAGCAATTTCTTCCGGTTCAGCAAACCGTTTTAATAAAGTTTTATTGATTTCTTTTTGCTTAAATTCGCTAGCTAAATCTTGATTCATTGCCGTATTAACCCAACCTAAAGCCACAGCATTAACCCGAATATTAGGGGCCACCGCCTTAGCAAAATCATGAGTTAAAGCAATTAATCCCGCTTTAGATGCATCATAGTCCATAGCTAATGGATAACCATTATCAATGGCCCCATCACTACTGACATTAATGATCGAACCCTTTTCCATAATTGTTAAAGCGGCTTTTGTTACTAAAAATGGTCCTCCTAAATTAGTTGTAATAACATCTAAAAATTCTTGTTTACTTTTATCCTGATAAGTATTATCCCGCGCAATGCCGGCATTATTAACTAAACAATCCAAAGTAGTAAACTTACCCGCAATTTCCTTAATCATATTTGCAACATCGTTTTCTTTGGTAATGTCGGCTTGACAACATAAAGTTGTAATATGATACTTTTGGGTTAATTCTTGCGCTAAAGCTTCGGCTAATTCGGTTTCTTTATGATAATTAATAACGACATTGTAGCCTTTTTGAGCAAATATTTTGGCGGTTGCCCGACCAATTCCTTGGCTAGCACCGGTTATTAAAACTGTTTTCAATTAAATCACCAAGGGTATTGTACCAAAAAAAAATTGATATGGCTATCAATTCTTATTTTTCATTTAAATCGTAGGTTTCACCTTTGATATCAGCTAAGTCAAAATTATTTTCGGTTTGGTTTTCTTCCTTAACTTCAGTTTTCTTCAAAGTCGGTAATTCAAATTCCGCCGTATTTTCTTCAGGAGCTTTTGGATTAACAAAGACCGAGCTAAATATTTGCGGATTATTATTTCTATTTACTTCCGGTTCTTTTTTTACTTCTTCTTTAGGTTCTTCTTGTTTTTCAATTTCCGGCAAGGTTATATTTTGAAATTCATTTTTAATATTTTCTAAATCCGTTAATTCTTTTTCTAAAGAAGCACTTAATTCATCAAAATGTAATTCCGGAATATTAACATCTTCCTTCATTTCTCCTTCGGGTTCCATGGTCGTTACTTCGACATTGGCAGGTTCCGTGATAACATCTTCTTCTTTGACAACTTCTTCTAGTTTTTCTTCACTTTCAACAGTTGGTGCGACCATCGTTTTTTCACTTACAGCTTCCACCGGAGTCGTTTGGGTAGCAATTTCGCTTAAATCATCAAAAGCCGGTTCATCCATTGGTTTAACTAAAACAGTGTCATCCTTTTTTTCCGCGGTCACTTCCACTTTTTGTTCCGTCTTTTCTTCTTTAAAACCATCGGCTACTTTTTGTAATTTTTGCGTTTCTTGTAATTTTTTATCCTTTTTGCCAAAAAATAAAACAATAAAGAATAAAATAATTAAAACGACTAACGCAATTGTTAAATATAATGTAAAATTATCACTACTATACAAATTATAGATAAAATCTTTCATTTGTTTTTATACACCTCTTTATTCTATATTAGAATTTTACCAAAATATGTCTAAAAAGTAAATAATTTTTCAAAAGAAAAAAATAAAAGCGTTGATTTTTATTTGGAATTCCGTTTTATAGAAAAAAACTGTAATAAGTGTGATTATAATAATACTAATGTTTCT
>CANQCH010000020.1 GCA_947589165.1 uncultured Bacilli bacterium | reverse complement strand
TTTTTTACTTTATTCTTATTTTTTTATCTTTTTTTGGTTTATTTTTTATTTTTTTCCTTAAAATTCTTGACACTAACCGTAAATTTTACTAATCAATATTATACATGATATAATTATAATAGGTGATATCTTATGATAGCTATGACTAAATTTGAAATGGTTAGGTATTTAAAAGACTATGCAGATTTACAATATTTGATGATGCAACATCCAAATCAACAAATTGGAATTCTATTTGATAGACTTATGCAATCAAAAGGTAGATTCGAAGATGACACGATAGAATATTATGATATAATGCGAAGAGTATATATGAATTACAATTTTATGAAAGAATTTTCATATTTAGAAGATTTTTTGCTCAATAGAGATAATTATGTTAATGATAATGATTTAGATGAAATAATCCCTGAAAATACATATTCAACTAATATGGGTAGCATATCAAAAAAGAGATTATTACAATTAATTAGAAATACTTTTAACCATAATGATAGCGACGATGTTGATAGATTTAAAATGTCAGTTAATGGAAGAAAAATAGAAATTGAGTTACTTAGTGGACCAGTAAAAATTAAATTTGATATAACTAAACTATATGACGCTTATAATAACATGATTGAACATAGAAGAAATAATTTGAATGTTAGCTTTGATATACCTGATGATTTTGATATAAATAGTGAAAATTTATTTGAAGAACTTGATAAGATAAAATTCGTTCATTATTATTTTAATAAGCCATTAGATAATTCAACGCTTGTCCAATTTGATCAGCTTAATGATACAAGAGGTTTAAGCAATGAAGAAATAGGACAAAGAAGTGAGATGTTTACAACATTATCATCTTCTATTAGTGCTCCAGTAAAATTTGATTTAGTAAAAGAACAAAAGAAAAAGATAGAATCATATATACAACGTTATAAAAAGCAGAATCCTGAATTTTTAGAGCAAGATATTAATAATGTAATGTTTTATTTCTTAAAGAAAGTTATACCTGTTCCTTTATTTAAGAATGGGATATTAGATAATCAAATAATGTACTGTGAAAGATTTATGCAAGATGTAAATGAAACTCAAAATAATATATTAAGAGAAGTTCATACAGTTTTAGAGGGAAATAATCCATTTAATCCTAATGATAGTTTTGATCAAGAAACTTTTAAATTATTAAATTTGAGAAAGCCAGTTGATAATTTAGAATTTTTCAAAGATTTATTAGATGGAGAAATGACAGCAGGGATTCCTATTATTACATATATTGATTCTGTAATTACCCATTGTTGTAAAGAAAAAACAATTAATATTGATGGTATAAATTATAGTGTAGAAAAAATTAGAAATAGCTTTGCACATGGAAGATGGTATATTTCTGTCGATAATAGCATTATGATGTATGATGCTGATCCAAGGAATATTCAAGACTATAATTTAGAATTTGTTGGAAAAATAAATGTTGGTTCTTTTGAGGAATGGGCAGATACATTTGTTGAACAAAATAAGGAAAAAATTGATGTTGTTAGAGGATCATATAGATAAAAATGCTAGGAGATATCCATTTAATGAAAGAATATAAACAACTAGGGGCATAATTTTATTAATAAAAAAGAATGGTGGTCCATATGATTGCAAATTGGATTTACCAGGTGGAACTATCGAATTTTGTGAAAGGCCAGAAGATGCTTTAAAAAGGGAATTGATCGAGGAAGTAGAAATTAAAGTTAAAGACTATAAGCGCTTCGATGCTGATTCAATTCAATCTGTTTGGCAATTTAAAGAAAATGTTTTCGTAAAAGTTCATCATACCAGAATATTTTATCAAGTATTTAATTATGATCAGAAAATAAAACAACATGTAAAAATAGATGAAGTAAATGATGATTCTTTAGGTGCGGAATTTTATGAAATTAAAGATTTGACTAAAGATAGATTATCCGCAATAGCTATTTTGGAATTAAAAAAACTAGGCTATGAAATAAATTAAAACAATTAAACTAAATTGTCCGATATATTCGGGCTTTTTTAATGCCAAAATTTTAGAAACAAAAACATCATTTTTAGATGCAAGGAATTCTTGCTAGTAATGTCAAACGAATTTGATATAATAATTTTAAATTATTTTTTATCATTGTCTTAGGAAAGGAGGATCATGATGAATCTTGGTAATAAAATTTTAAAAATAAGAAAGGATAATAAAATGTCACAAGAGGAGTTTGCCGAAATTTTAAATGTCACAAGACAAACAGTTTCTAATTGGGAAAATGGAAATAATTATCCCGATATTGAAACACTAATCATGATTAGTGATAAATTTAAAGTTTCCTTAGACATTTTATTAAAAGGTGATAAAGAGATGATAAAAGATATGAATAAGAAAATAAAAAATAATAAGATATTAAAAAGAATTATTATTGTTCTTAATGTCATTATTGTACTTATAGTAGTTTTAATTATTGGTCTTAAAATATATGAAGAAATAGATTATTACTGGCACCTTAATAATTTTGATAAAGATGCCCCATCTTATGCAGCCGCAGTTAATAAATGTAATTATGAAGGTAAAAGACTTAAATTAATGGCAATAATAGAACAAGATTGTAATTACAAATATAAAAAATGGTATGAAGTTCCAGGCTGTACTTCCGATTATTCTAAAAAGCCAGTGGCATTTAAGATACTAGATAATAATACTAAAGAAGTTCAAAATGATTTGATGGAAAATAGTAATATTAATGTCGATGATTATGAAAATGCCTATGATTTACTTAAAGCTATGGAAGATTATGTTACTAGTATTGGTGGCAAATGTGATAACCAAGATTGGCGAACCAATTGGCAAACAAATAAAAATTGAAATATAAGTGTCCCCACTGTAGCCACCAAAATAATCTACAAAAGTGTCCGATTTATTCGGACCTTTTTTATTTTTAAGATTTTGCAACTTCATAAATTTACTAATCATTATTGCCCGTGATATAATTATTAATAATAAGAGAGAAATATTTTAAGGAGGGTTTTGGTATGAATCAAGATAAAATGCATTTGATCAATAAATTATTTAATAATGAAACAATTAGAACAATTTGGGATAAGGAAAATAAAAGTACTATATTAGTGTAGTTGATATTGTAGGTATTATTTCGGAAAGTAAAGATGCGAGAAAATATTGGAATAAGTTAAAGCAACGTCTGAAAGAAGAAGGAAATAAAACGGTGACAAATTGTCACCAGTTGAAACTTAAAGCCCAAGATGGTAAGTATCGTTTAACCGATGTTGTTGATATTGAGGGAATGTTTCGCATCATTGAATCAATACCAAGTAAAAATGCCGAGCCTATCAAACAATGGTTAGCAAAACTTGGTAGTGAAAGAATTGATGAAGTATTTGATCCATCAATTGCAGTCCAAAGATCAATTGATTTATATAGAGCAAAGGGTTATGAAGAAAAATGGATTACCAAAAGAATTCAAAATATTAAAAATGTTTTAAAAGAAAAATTAGATAAATCAGTTGTTGCAAATTTTGCAACAACTGCTAGAGATGGCAAAATATACCAAGTAGATTATTATAATCTAGATATGATTATTAGTTGGATATAGGGTTAAATCCCAAAATGGCATTATATTTCGTAAATGGGCAATTAAAGTATTAAAAGATTATATGATTAAAGGCTATGCAGCTAATCAAAAAAAAATTAAAATATTTTGAAAAAACGGTCAAATTAATCGATATTGCTGGAAGAATTGATACTAAATTAAAGGAAGAAGAAGCCCAAGGAATAATTAAAGTAATAAATAATTATTCTAATGCTTTAGACTTACTTGATGATTATGATTATAACAGAATATCCAAACCTAAAGGATCAAAAGTGATAAGAAAATAACTTATGATGATTGTCTATATATAATTAACCAATTAAAATTTAAAAATAATAGTGATTTGTTTTGCACTTGAAAAAGATGAAGGCCTAAAAGCAATTATTGGGGCAATATATCAATCTTTTGATGGGAAAGACTTATATTTAACAATCGAAGAAAAGGCCGCTAATTTTTTATATTTAATAACTAAGAATCATACTTTTATTGATGGTAATAAAAGAATCGCGGCAACATTATTTATATATTTTTTAGAGTTTTATAATATTTTATATAAGGAAAATGAAAGAGTTATTGATAATAATACCCTTGTTGCCATTACACTTCTTATTGCTGAATCGAATCCCAAAGAAAAAAATATCCTAATTGATTTAGTAATGAATTTTTTAGCTTCAAAATAGATAACATTATTCAATACTAACATGACATATTTTTACTTTTTGTGACCAGTTTGCTTTTGCTTTTTATATGCGTATGCTACTTTAAATTTGGTGGATGATATATGGATAGGGCAAAATTAAAACTAAAATTTCAACAAGTTTATAAGCTAGACGATGGAAATTATAATGTGAGTAAAAAAGATACGATGAAAGCTATGAAAGTAGAATATTATGCGCACACAAATATAGATGAAGTATATGGTGAAGAAGGCAAATGGGGACTAGTAGATAAATCAGGTAAACTCATTATTCGACCTAAATATATTTATCCTTTTATTGAATGTGGGGCTAATTATCAAGTAATGTTACCTTATGAATATAAAAAGATTAATGGCCAGAAGAAAGTTTTAAGTTTAAAACATGGTTTAATTGATAAAAAAGGGAAGATCATCATTCCCATTAAATATTTATATATGGAAGCAATGGATAATACGGGTACTTATTTTCGCGTTGTTGATTGCAAAACTTATAAATCCGGTGTTATTAATAAAGATAATAAAATAGTTATTCCGTTTATTTATGATTTTATTCAAGCGTCTCCGGATCCCGAATTAATGATTAAAACTAAATATCGTGATATTTATCCAGATCATATTTATCAAGTAAAAGTTTGTAATAATGATTTATATGGTATTTATGATTTAAAATTAAACAAAGAAATTATAAAACCCAAATATAAATGTTTAGCAATAGTGGCTTATAATAAATTTCGAATTGGGGCGGACTATGAAACCTTAAATACGTTAATTAATGAAAAAGAAGAAATTATAAGTTATAATTTAAATAGGTGATGACGATGGCGAAAAATTATCACGAGAAAAATGGTAATGCTTTATATATCATAAATATTTTAAAAAAATATTCGGATGCGGAACATATGCTTTCGGTTTTAGATATTATTAAATATATTGAAAATATTTATGGGGTTAAAAATGATCGTCGGACCATCGAAAGAAATATTGAACTTTTAAAAGAAAAACTAGATTATGATATTGATATTGTCAAAGTTGGTAATAAAAATTATTACTATTTAATAAATAATCCGGATATTGATTTTGAACCGGGAGAAATAAGAGCTATCATTGATACTTTTAGTTATGCTACTTTTATTCCTCCAACAATATCTCAAGAAATAATTACAAAATGTCAAAATATGCAAAATATTTATGAAAATAAAAAACTTAAAGATTATCAAATTTATTCCAATAATATTAAAACTAATAATATGGAAATTATTAAAAATATTGAAGATATTAATACGGCTATTTACAAGCAGGTTAAAATAAGTTTTGATTACTATAAATATGAATTAAATCCAACGTTAAAAAATGTTAAGGCGGGAAGTTTTAAAGTATCACCTTATACCGTTATATATTCTATTCAAGAGTTATATTTAATTGCCTTAAAAGAAGGTGATAAAGAACTAAAAAAATTTCGTCTTGATCGGATTAAAAATATAAAAATTAGTGAAGAGAAAGTAGCTAAGGGAATTAGAAAGGCGGATATTGAAAAGATAGTTAAGGCCGCAATTTCTATGTATGGCGATGTGGGTGAAGAAATTACGGTTTTATGTGATAACAGTTTACTTGATAATGTTCTTGAAGTGTTTGGTAAAGACATTAATATTACAAAATATGATGCTAATCGTTTTAAATTAATTATGAATAAAGATTTAGAGGGTTTTAAATATTATCTTTTACGGAATCTGGAATATATTGAAATCATAAAACCCCAAAAATTAAAAACCGAAATTGCCAATATTTTAAAAAATTATTTGGCCAAGTAAGTCTTATCATTTTATGACCAGTTATCTTTTCTTAAAAAATTAAATTTGTTAAGCTTTATTTGAGGTGGAAAATGAAAGTTAAAAAATTTAGTGATTTAGCGAAAGTAAAACATAATATGGTTGTTGATTTGGATAATTTGAATTTTAAAGAACAACTAATGGTGGTTAGTTTTTTAAGTGGACTTACTTATCAAAGAGGCAGTCTTACCAAGATTGCTAGACATAAATATTTAATTAGATTAGGAGATTAAAATGGAAATAATTAGGAAAAAGGATCAGGAAGTAGGTTGGGATTACTTTTTAGATGAACAAAATAAAGTTTTATTAGATTTTACAGCCTGTAGTAATCATAAAAATATCATGTTATCTGATATCCAAACTTTATGTAATAAGGCGACTTCTTTAAAAGAACAAAATGGTGCTTATTTTATTGACGACTATGAATATTTACCGAAAGAGAAAACGGAAAAATATGAAAGAGCATTATTTTTAGAATTAGAAAGTGGCGTAATTAAAGGTCAAACTTATTGTTGTTTAAATCATTATGGTAAATATCGGGATATTGCTAAAACTTATCAAAAAGTATTGGATTTTATAAAATTAAATAATTGTCAAATTGTTGGTCTTCCCCGAGAACGTTTTTTAAATGGCCGGTGGGATAAAGAAAATGAAGATGATTATGTTACTAAAATAATGATTCCGATAAAGTTAAATTATGAAGGGCAAGAAATAGCAAAAATTGATTGCTATGCGGTCAAAAATGCTAGAATAAAACTAGATGATAAAAAATATCGGGAAAAGTATCATCAATGGTTAAATTTTTATTGGGAATGTATTGATACTAATCCTTATGTGGATCCTGATATGCAAGAAGAAGGCAGGAAAGTTAGAATAAATCCTTGTTTTTATAATGATTTATCGACCTTTTTAGCTAAAAAGAAAGATGGTCGAAAATATCAATATAAGGTTCAAGATAAATTTATTAGCGATGGCGATGGCATTAATTTAGTTTCTGATCAATTTGGCTTTTCAGCTCCCAAAATTCTTGTAACTCACCCTTATGAAATATATTTACAAAAATGCAAACAAGAAGGTAAGGATAAAGAATTAGTCATTGAAAATGTTATTAACTGGGTAATGACATCAAGAACCATTGGGGGTTCGTTTCTTTGGCCCAATGATATTTGGGGTGGATACAATTTGCATCGGGGTGGAAGTTTAATTAAAAGTAGTTATATTCAAGATCGTGTTGATTTAACTTTACTGGAAATCAAACATTATTTGAATAAAGAAGCCAGTACCGAACATGATATCTTAAAAGTTAAAGATAAATCTAAGGGTCAAAAATGGTTTAGCGATTTTGAAAATTTTAAAGCTTATGTTGATTATTTTGACCTAAACCCCTTTGTCGATGAAAATAGGGATTATATGCCGTATGATATTGTAAATAGTGATATGCCTAATGGTATATTTAAGTGTCTTAATGATGAAGCCTTAAACCAAATTAAAAATAAACCCCAATGGCTTTCTAATTACTTAAGAACTAATTCAATTTTTAAATTAGATGCGACAGCTTTAGAGAGAATGTTTAATAATATTAGTCATATGATAATCGCTCGAACTTATTTAATGGAAAATATAATTAAAAATAAATAATAACTATACCTTTTGTGACCAATGCTATTGCTTAACTATATCCTAGAGCATAAAATGCTAAATGAAAAAGGAGGCTATAGTTTTGAAAAAATATCGCGTCATCATGAATAATGTTGACAAAGTTACCGATTATGTGGATTTAGTTCAAGATGTGAGAACGATTTATATGAATAGTATTTTTGCCCAAAAAAAGCTAAAAAAGTTAGCACAAAAGATACCAAGAAAATATGATATCGCGAGCATTAAAAAATTTGAAAAGGAAACCGGTTTAATCCTAAAATATTATATTTTTACTAATAAGTACGATTTTTTAGAATATACTCATTTAGGTGTTTTTCCAGACAATGAAAGACTTATTAAAGAATATGGCATTGGTAAATATCCTTATGAGGAATTAATGAAAACGCATCTTGAACAATTCGATATTTTAATTATTGATAAAATATCAAAGATGAAAAAAAATCCTAATTAACTATCCTTTTTTAGGGATAGTTTTTTACTTGATTATAAACTTGTTATTTTAGAATTAAAAAAAGTATAGTATAATTTTAATTAAGGAATAAATATTTTATGAAAAAGATATTTTTAATGCGAAATATAATTATGGCAACAATTGTTACGGCCTTCTTAATTTGGGCTTTTTTTCAAAATCAATTATTTGGTAAAATAATGATTGTTCCTTTTTTAATTTGTACGCTGGCAGTTTTAGGCGAAAATATTAGTATCTTGTTAAAAAAGGATAAATTAACCAATATTTTTCATTTTATTTTTCGCATCAGTGTTTTGGCTTATATAATTGGTATTTTAGGTTATACGATTTATTATGCTTTTGCCCATGAAAGTTATTCTTTATTGATCATTGTGGTAATTTTTGTGCTTTTAGGAATTATGTTTTTCAAAAATAGATAAAAAAGGAGATAGGATGATAAAAATAGAATTAACGGAAACCTATGGTGGTTTTGAAATAACGGGTAATTATGAAGATTTTAAAAAATTAGATGATGCTTTTAATGCTTTTTTAGTAGAACCATTAGATGTTAAAGAACAAGCTATGGCTAGTCGGTTAGAAAAATTTATTATAACGATGCGAGATACTTATCAAGAAAAGCCAACTAAAAGCGCCAGTTTTAGATATTGTCTTCCCGAATTAATTGTTGATATCATGCTTTATAAATATTTCGCAAAAAAGAATGAAAATAAAGCTTTAGTTGAACCAGCTCAAGAAATTGCTTCTTTTTATAAGCAAGCTATTATTTTATTAGAATGTATGGTAAGTAAAAGAAAGTATGCCAAGATTTGTGATTTATTAATTCGCGGTCATGTCGATGGTGAAGACTATGTTAAACAATGGTACGATAGGATAATCATCAAATATTTGGATATGGCGCTTAGCGCCCGACAAGCTCGTTTAGCCAAAGTCGTTGAAGGAATTTGTGTTTGGGAAGAATTTTCCCTTTCTAGTTATGAATTTACTAAAGAAGCTGTTAAAAATTATGTCTTAGAACATAATTGTACTGAAGAAGATGTCGTTTTAGAAGAGTATCCCAATCATATCGATTGGTAATATTGACTTTAAAATAATATAAATTATAAGGAGTTAGATATGAAAAAAAATTTCAATATTTTATTAGTTGGTATGGTTGTTTTAACCTTAAGCGCATGTGGTAATACTGAAAACGTGAACAAAGAAGTCCAAAAAGAATATTACTGTGAAGAAGGAACATTAAATGGTCAAACTTGTGAAGTTGTGGCTACGGAAGAAGTTAGCCAAACTTGTGACGAAGGTTATAAACTAACTGATGGAAAATGTGTTAAAACTACAACAACAAATGCAAAAGCAACGAAAAGTTGTAGTGAAGGTTATACCTTAAATGGCAGTACCTGTTTAAGTAAGGAACCAGTGGAAAAAGTTATAGAAAACTATTGTGTGGAAAGTTATACCCAACATCAAGAAAGTAATGGTTGGTATTACCAAGCTTTAAGAGTCGAAAATGGTGGCTGTGTAATTAGAATTTGCAAAGATGGTCCAACGGAAGGTTGTTATGAAACTACCGCCGAAGCTAAGGGTAGATTAGTTTGTCCAAGTGGCACGAAAGAAGTAAATAGTAAATGTTATAAAACTAGCAATGTAAAGACTACTTATAGTTGTGATGCCGGAAAACTAAATGGGTCCAAATGTACTATTACTGATACCAAAGATGTAACCAATACTTGTCAAACGAAAGGTTTTACCTATAATGAGACAACTAAAAATTGTGAAAAAGTAACGACCACGCAAGCTCTAGAAAAATAAAAAAGGTTTTACATTTCTCGTAAAATCTTTTTTTGGTATGATATAATGAAAATGAAAGGTAGGTAAAAATGCGAAAGAACATTAAAGTTACGGAAGGTATATTTCCGATGCCTGTATTACTTATTGCAACTTATAATGAAGATGGTACAGTTAATGTGATGAATGCGGCGTGGGGAATGATGTATTCCCAAAATGAAGTTATTTTAAATTTAACGGAAAGCCATAAGACTGTCCAAAATATTAAAGCCAATAAAGCCTTTACAATTAATTTGGCAGATAACAATCATGTTACGGCGGCTGATTATTTTGGAGTTGTTTCAGGCAATAATGTGGCTAATAAACTAGCGAAGGCAGGTTTAACGGCTTCAGCTTCACCTAATGTCAAAGCGCCAATTATTAATGAACTGCCCTTATGTTTGGAATGTGAATTTATCGAATATAATGATTATGGTGTTTTAGGTAAAGTCGTAAATGTTACGGCCGATGAAAGAGTAATGAATGGAGAAAACGTTGATATTTCCAAAGTAAATGCGATTGCTTTTGACCCTTATACTCATGGTTATTATGAAGTAACTAAACGGGTGGGGAATGCTTTTAAAGATGGCTTACAATTAAAATAGGTTTTTCTAATGAAAAAATGGTTTATTGGTTTACTCGTTGCCATTATATTAATTTTACTTATTCCCATACCTTTTTATTTAAAAGATGGGGGAACAGTTGAATATCGCTCGATTGTTTACCAAATAAGTGATGTTCATCAGTTAAATAATAATTCGCCTAGTGGTTATGATGAAGGAATAATCATTAAAATTTTTGGAATTAAGGTTTTTGATAATGTTAAAGCCAGTCCAAATTAAAATGGAAAAAGAGTAGGTAATTAGTTGGAAAAATTAAATAAATAATATATAATAAATTTAGAGGAGTGAAAGATGAAAAAATTTAGAATTTTATTTTTATGTTTATTAACCCTTGTGTTAGTAACGGGTTGTAAAACCGAAAACAAAGAACAAAAGCTAGTTTGTACCACGACCGAAAATGAAGAAGGAATGGATGTTGACCAAGTTATTTCAATGACTTATCAAAATGATAAGTTAAAACATATGACTATGGAAGTTAATTTTAAAATTACGGATCAACAAATTCAACAAAAATGGGCTGATTTTAAAAAAGCCATGGATGAAAGTAATGAAGAATTTAACAAAGGTGGCGTTAGTTTAAAAGTTACCGTTGATGATGCCAAGTATGAATATAAAACGACTTTAGATATTGATGTTTTAAATGCTAGCGACGATGTTTTAGAAGAACAAGGTTTTAGTGATATAAAAGAAGATGATAGTACCTTAGAAGAAACGAAAGCCGAAGCTGAAAAAGATGGAGCTATCTGTACTATAGAATAATTTAATGAAAAAAATACTTAATATAATTAGTGATATTGCTTTAGTCTTTGGCTTAATTTGTTTTTTTAAATTTCTATATGATTTATTTACAAGTGGTGATTTAACTTTTGGTATTCCAACTTTGATTTTATTTGGCATTTTAGGATTAATCTTTATTTTAGCTAAAGATAAAAGGAATATTTTTGTGGATATTTGGACATTTTTAGAAATTATTTTTGACAAATTTTAAAAAATTGACTAAAGAGAGCTTTTTCGTTATGATGATGGTAGGTGATATAGATGAAAAATAAAAAAATTATTATTTTAGGCGTGGTCCTTTTATTAGTCTTTTTGGTGGGAGGATTTTTCCTTTACCAATACTTAAATAATAAGCCACTTAAAGAAGCCTGGGGGCAAAAATACTATGTTTATTTACAAGAAAGTACGAAAGATAAAAAAGAAAGTACCATTCCGAAGGATGCTAAAAAAACTAAAATTAAGTTCGTGGAAACTAAACAAAGCAAAGATCCAGCTATGGTCATAAGTTATGAGATTAAGGAAGAAACTTATACCAATGTTTATACTATAAATGAAGATAAAGTAAATAGTTATGTTTATGAACAACCAACAACTTTAGAACTCCTATATAATATTGAAAAAGATGAATATAATTATTATCTTCATGTTGTTAAAGAGAAGGAAGATAGTTTTAATTCTTTAGATAACGAATTTGGGCAAGAAGAATATGTTCTAACTAAAGATGAAGAAGGAAATTTAACTAATTATAATGATTTATTTATTAAAGTGGATGTTACCGATAATTTTAGTAATTTAACTCTTGATGAAGATTTAAAAGGAGAGATGGAAAACGCGATTGATACTTTTACAACTAAAGAAAAGATTATTACCGATGATGTTAAAACAAAAGTTAATGAACAACTAAAAGAAAACGAAACTAAAAAGATGGAAGAAACTTATAATAAATTAATTGGTGTTTGGTATAATAAAGCGGATAATATTATTGTTGAGTTTTCTAATGATAATAATAAAAAAGAATATTTATATGGCATTTTTGCTTCGGAAATAGCCTATAATGGCGAAGTCGAAGAACCTACTTTTGCCGATAATATTTATACGTTTAAAATGGATAAACAAACCTATAACGTCGATATGACCGACATTGGTAATAAAAAAATTAAGATTAATAATAAAAGCTTTGTTTATGTCCATAAGGATTTTAGCAAAGCTGGTGATATTATCTTTGAAAAATATTTTTATTAAAATGTTTTAGTTAATGAGCCCGATGGGGTTCATTTTCATTTGATAAAGATTCTAAAAGACTTTCTAAGTGGGCAAAATAATTAGGACTAAAT
>CANQCH010000019.1 GCA_947589165.1 uncultured Bacilli bacterium | reverse complement strand
ACATATAAACCCGTTTTATATATACCATCATCATAGACTAAATCTAAAGTAGTTGTTTTTTCTTTATTATTTCGTAAATAAGTAACCTCAATTTTTTGATCTTTGACATTATTTTCAATAATTTGGGTTAATTCTTTGATGGTATTAACTTTTTGACCATTTATTTTAGTAATATAGTCGCCAGCTTTAAGATTAGGGTGACCTAAATTATATTTACCATTTATTTGATAAAACCCAATAATCATGATGCCATTACTATTTATTTCAATCCCTAAGGTTTCGCCACCTGGGATTATATAATTAGAGTAGGCTAAAACACTAAAAGGACAAAAGAAAATTATTAAAAATAGGATTGCTTTTTTCACCTTTAACCACCTATATTTATGATGGTATTTTCTTTATTTTTTACTACCTCAATAATTGGCAATTGGTAAATTTTAGAAAGAAAACAAAATTTCGCTTTCGTTCAAAAGTTGTTTATAGTATAATGAAGTTATAAGAGGGTGATGCTTGTGGAAAACCGCATAATTGATTCTAATTTAAAAGACGAAGATGTCTTTGAAAAAAATATTCGACCAACTAGTTTAGCGGAATACGTCGGACAACAACAAATAAAAGAAAATTTAGCTGTTTTTATTGAGGCGGCGAAGATGCGCAATGAACCCTTAGATCATGTATTACTATATGGTCCTCCGGGTTTAGGTAAGACCACTTTAGCCCATATCATTGCTAATGAATTAGGGGCAAATATTAAAACGGCCAGTGGACCCGCAATTGAAAAAAGTGGGGATTTGGCAGCCATTTTATCGACCTTGGAACCTGGTGATGTGTTGTTTATTGATGAAATTCACCGCATTTCATCCTTTATTGAAGAAATTCTTTATCCCGCGATGGAAGATTTTGAAATGGATATTATTATTGGGAATGAAGGTAAAAGTAAAAGTATCAAAATTGATTTACCACCCTTTACTTTAGTCGGGGCAACAACCAGAGCTGGCGATTTATCTTCACCTTTACGGGATCGGTTTGGTATCGTAAATAAACTAGAATTTTATACCGATGACGAATTAAAAAATATTGTTAAACGAACTTCGAAAGTCTTAGACATGCCAATCGATGAAGATGCAGCTTTAGAATTAGCGAGAAGAAGTAGAAGGACGCCCAGAATTGCGAATCGATTATTTAAACGGGTACGCGATTTTGCTTTAGTTGATGGTGATGGTCATATTGATTTAGCGATTACATTACAATCTTTAGACCGCTTAAAAGTTGATAAATATGGCTTAGATAATATTGATATTGATTATTTAAATGCTTTAATTGCCAAATTTAATGGGGGACCAGTCGGGATTGAAACGATAGCGACTGCGATTGGGGAAGAAGTTTCGACTATTGAAGATATCGTGGAACCATTTTTACTTCAAGAAGGTTTTATTAAACGGACGGCACGAGGGAGAGTGGCGACGGAAAAAGCTTATCAGCATTTAAAAATCGTGAATCAAAATTCATTATTTTAAGGAGGTTTGGATATGCAATTAATTGAAGGAAAATCCTTAGCGAATCAAATTACGACAGAATTAAAAGAGGAAATTGCAAGAGAAAATTTACATCTCAGTTTAGGTATTATTTTTGTCGGCAATAATCCCAGTAGTGAGATTTATGTGAAAAATAAAATGCGAGTTTGTGAAGAAGTTGGCATTAAAACCTACTTAAAACGCTTTAAAGAAGATGCTAAAGAAGAAGATATTATTGCCCAAATTGAAGAGTTTAATGCTAGCCCCAATATAACAGGTATTTTAATTCAAAGCCCTTTACCAAACCATTTTGATGAAAAAAAATTAATGAATTTAATCAAATGGGAAAAAGATGCTGATGGCTTTCATTTAATGAATATGGGTGCCTTAGCTACTAATAATGAAAAAATTATGGCGGCAACTCCCGAAGGCATTATTGCTTTACTGGAAAATGCTAATATTAATATTGCAGGGAAACATGCAGTAATCGTGGGTAGAAGTAATATCGTGGGACGGCCTTTAGCCTTAGCTCTTTTAAATCGAGATGCCACCGTGACCGTGGTTCATTCGAAAACCATAAATTTAAAAAAATATACTCAAGATGCCGATATTTTAATTGTCGCCGTGGGCAAAGCTGGTTTTATCAAGAAAGAAGATATAAAAGAAGGCGCTATTATTATTGATGTTGGCATAAATCGCCTTGATGGTCATATATGTGGGGATGTGGATTTTGAAAGTGTTAAAGATAAAGTGTCCTTTATTACCCCAGTTCCAGGGGGCGTGGGACCAATGACCATTGCAATGCTATTAAAAAATATTGTGAAATTAGCCAAGATAAGGAGGTAGAAAATAATGGATAAAATTTTGGCCGATGCTTTAAAAAAAGAGAGATTAAGACAAGAACAAAATATTGAACTAATTGCCAGTGAAAACTATGCATCTAAAGATGTTTTAGCTTTACAAGGAAGTATTTTAACTAATAAATATGCGGAAGGATATCCTGGTAAAAGATACTATGGTGGATGTGAAAATATTGATATTTTTGAGTTACAAGCGCAAGAATATTTAAAAAAATTATTTGGTTGTAAATATGCTAATGTACAACCCCATTCTGGTTCGAGTGCCAATATGGCTGTTTATCGGGCTTTATTAAATAAAGGTGATAAAGTAATGGGGATGAATCTATCTAATGGTGGTCATTTAACCCATGGACACCCCTTATCATTTAGTGGACAAGATTATACTATTGTGGACTATGATGTTGATCCTCAAACGGAATTAATTGATTATGAAGCTTTAAGAACTAAAGCTTTAGCGGAAAAACCCAAAATGATTATTGCTGGGGCTTCAGCTTATTCTCGGATTATTGACTTTGCTAAATTTAGAGAAATCGCGGATGAAGTGGGGGCCTATTTAATGGTGGATATGGCTCATATTGCTGGTTTAGTGGCGGTTGGTCTTCATCCATCTCCCATTCCTTATGCGGATGTGGTTACTTCCACAACTCATAAAACTTTACGCGGACCCCGCGGAGGTATCATTTTAACTAACGATGAAGAAATTGCGAAAAAAATTGATAAAACGGTTTTCCCTGGCATTCAAGGGGGACCTTTAATGCATGTAATCGGCGCCAAAGCGCAAGCATTTTATGAAGCTTTACAACCCGAATTTAAAAGCTATCAAGAACAAGTTTTGAAAAACATTAAAGTATTGGCAACGACTTTAGAACAAGCGGGATTTCGTATCATTTCTGGCGGAACCGATAATCATTTAATATTAGTGGATGTAAAAAGTGCGACGGGCCTAACTGGTAAAGAAGCCGAAAAACTTTTAGACCGAATTCATATTACCGTTAATAAAAATACGATTCCGAATGACGAAGAAAAACCGTTTATTACGAGTGGTTTAAGATTAGGTTCACCAGCAATGACCACACGCGGTTTTAAAGAAAAAGAATTTGAACAAGTTGGTTTAATTATTGCAAGAGCTTTAAAAAATGCCACTGATGAAGATATTTTAAATGATTTAAGCCAAGAGGTAATTGCTTTAACTAGTCAATATCCTCTTCATTATTAGGAGGTATTTTATGTCCAAATGGGATAAAGATTATCTTAAATTATGTCAAACTATTTTAAAAGAGGGAGTGGAGGTGGAAAATCGCACCGGGATTAATTCCATTAAAATTCCAAGCTATCATTTACAATTTGATTTACAAGAAGAATTTCCTTGCTTAACGACGAAGCAATTATTTTTTCGGCAAGCCATTTTAGAAATGCTTTGGATTTATCAAGCTCAATCCAATGATGTAAGATGGTTACAAGAACGAGATGTGCATATTTGGGATGAATGGGAAATCGCTAATGATGGCAAATGGTATGCTACCCAAAATGTTTGGGAAGATGGGAAGTTACAAAAAAAAGATATTGTGAAAGAATTTGATCCTAAGTACGCGCATACGATTGGAACGGCTTATGGTTTTATTGTTAAAAAATATCATTTAATAGATAAATTAATTACAACTTTAAAAACTGATGTAACGGATCGACGGCTGGTTTTATCATTATGGCAAGATGAATTTTTACCCACGGCGGTTTTGCCAAGTTGTGTTTGGTCTACGGAATGGGATGTCACCAATGGGTATTTAAATTTATGGGTGCATCAACGGAGTTGTGATGTGCCTTTAGGTTTACCATTTAATGTGACACAATATGCGGTTTTATTATCGCTAATTGCCCAAGTTTGCCATCTTAAACCGGGAAAAATTGATTATTCAATTAAAGATGCGCATATTTACGTTAATCAAGTTGAAGGCATAAAAGAACAAATTGCCCGGTTTGAGAAAAATGGTGATTACCCGGCGCCAACTTTATGGCTAAATCCGGAAATTGATGATTTTTATCAATTTGATAATTCGAAAGAATTAAAAGATATTAAAATCGAAAATTATCAGCATCAAGGACCAATTAAATTTGCGATTGCCAAATAGGAGTAAAAAATGATTAGTATAATTGCGGCCATTGGGCAAAATAATGAGTTAGGTAAAGATAATAAGCTCATTTGGCATTTAAAAAAAGATTTAATTAATTTTAAAAATTTAACGATGGGGAAAAAGATTGTGATGGGGGCTAATACCTATTATTCTTTACCCCCTAAATTAGAGAACCGGGAATATATCGTTTTATCTAAAAAAATTAAAGCCATTCCGCAAGGGCAAGTTTTTGCTGATTTTAAGACATTATTAGCTTATCTTCAAAGTTTAGATGAAGAAGTAATGATTATTGGTGGGGCTGCCATTTATGAATTATTTTTACCATATGCGGACCGGTTATATTTAACGGAAATTGCTGCCCATAGTGCTGCCGATACTTATTTTCCCGTTTTTGTTTTAGATCGGTATACTCGAACAGTATTAGCACAAATAAAAGATGAAGATCCCCATTATGAAATAGTTTTATATGAAAAAAGGTGATTTTATGCAAGGAAAATTAATTGTTATTGAAGGAACAGATTGTAGTGGGAAAGAAACGCAAACGAATAAATTAATTGCCCGTTTAGAAACGGAAGGATATCATGTCTTTCCTTTTACGTTTCCCAAATATGATAGTCCCACGGGTAAAATTATTGGAGGACCTTATTTAGGTAAAGAAGCCATTGGACCAGGTTGGTTTCCGGAAGGTGCACCTCAAGTCGATGCCTTAGTTTCTTGTTGTTATTATGCGGCTGATCGCCGGTATAATATGCCTATCATCTTAGAACATTTAAAGGCAGGAGATATTGTCATTATTGACCGTTATATTGAATCTAACATGGCGCATCAAGGGGGAAAATTAAAAACTAGTGCGGAACGGTTAAAACTTTTTCAAAAAATTGCTGATTTAGAATATGGTATTTTAGAATTACCAAAGCCTGATGCGGTCATCTTTTTATATATGCCATATCAATATGCCACGATTTTAAAACAAAATCGGAAAGAAGCACCCGATGAAAATGAACGTGACGAACAACATTTAAAAAATGCGGAAGCAACTTATCTCGAATTAAGTAAATTATATCATTTTGATCAAATTAATTGTTATGATGAATACGGCATTAAAAAGATTGAAGATATTCATGAAGAGGTATATACTAGGGTAAGAAAAATTTTAGAAAAGAAGGGATAAAATGAATATTAACGAATATGATTATCATCTACCCGAAGAATTAATTGCCCAAACCCCTTTAAAAAACCGGAGTGATTCCCGGCTTTTAGTCATGGATAAAATAACCGGTGATTTAGAAGAAAATACTTTTAAAAACATTACTCAATATTTAAAACCGGGTGATTGTTTAGTATTAAATGATACTAAGGTAATACCGGCTCGTTTAATTGGAGAAAAAGAAGATACGAAAGCCGTCATTGAATTATTACTATTAAAAAATACGGAAAAAGATTGCTGGGAATGTTTATCAAGGCCATTTAAAAGATTACATGAAGGGACTATTATTAGTTTTGGCGATGGTCTATTAAAAGCCAAAGTAATTAAGAAAAAAGAAGAAGGTTTAGTTGTAGTTAATTTTATTTATCACGGGATTTTTTATGAAATATTAGATCAACTAGGAACCATGCCTTTACCACCTTATATTCATGAAAAGTTAGTAGATCAATCTCGATATCAAACGGTTTATGCCAAAAATATTGGTTCGGCAGCTGCCCCTACAGCTGGTCTTCATTTTACCAAAGAATTGTTAAAAGAACTAGCGGATAAAGGCATCGAAATCATTTATGTAACATTACATGTCGGTTTAGGAACCTTTCGCCCCGTAGAAGTTACCGATATTACCAAGCATAAAATGCATAGTGAATACTATATTTTAACGCAAGAGGCGGCGATGAAATTAAATAAAGCGAAAGCGGAAGGACGAAAAATATACGCGGTTGGAACAACTTCGACGCGGGTACTCGAAACCGTAATGCATAAATTTGGTACCTTTCAAGAAACCAGTGGCAATACGGATATATTTATTTATCCCGGTTTTACTTTTCAAGCTATTGATGGTTTAATTACGAATTTTCATTTACCAAAAAGTACGCTTTTAATGTTAGTTTCGGCTTTAAGTAGTAAAGAAAATATCTTAAATGCTTATGAATTTGCCATTCAAAAAAAATATCGCTTCTTTTCTTTTGGCGATGCGATGTTTATTAAATAAAGGTGAAAAAAGATATAATAAATAAAAAGATGGCCCCATATAAATACCATTTATAAGTTATTATTGCAACTGGGGTTAAATATTCTTTTGGATTATTCCGATTTACATACATTGGATATTTTTCCTGGATAAGAATTCTTTTTTGAAATAAAGGTAAACGTAATTTATCGGTTAAACTAAATTCTTCGTTATGGAATTTAAAAGTATAACAATAAAGATAATATTTCTTATTATAAGTTCGTCTTACAATTACATCAGTACATAGAGCATTAACCTTTTGCATTTTTTTAATTTTTTGCTTTATAATTTGATATTTATAAAGACTAAAAAACATTAACATATAGATTATTACTAAGAAAAAAGTTAAACCATTATCCATTTAAATTCACCTAGTTTAATCATAAAGAAAAATTGTCTAATTGTCAAAGTTTAAATATTTCGGTATAATGAACGCGAAAAAGAAAAAAATTAAGGAGATAAATAATGAAGTTACAATTTAAATTAGAAGAAACTGATACTTTAACAAAAGCGCGGTTAGGTAAAATATCTTATCATGGCCAAGAATATGCGACTCCCATGTTTATGCCGGTCGGAACCAATGCGACAGTTAAAACTTTAGCTCCTGAAGAATTAAAAGAAGTTGGTTCGGGCATTATTTTAGCGAATACTTATCATTTATGGCTTCGTCCGGGAGAAGATATTGTTGCCCAAGCTGGCGGCCTACATCAATTTATGAATTATGATGGTCCCATTTTGACCGATTCGGGTGGTTTTCAAGTATTTTCCTTAGCTAAACCCAAAGATATTACTGAAGAAGGTGTTTATTTTAAAAATCATTTAAATGGCGACAAATTATTTTTAACACCCGAAAAATCGATTGCTATTCAAAATAAACTCGATAGTGATATTGCCATGAGTTTTGATGAATGTCCACCGGCAACGGCCGATTATGAATATTTAAAACAAAGTGTAGAGCGAACAGTCCGTTGGGCCGCAAGAGGTAAAAAAGTGCATCAAAATCCCAATCAAATGCTATTTGGTATTGTCCAAGGGGGACCGCATCAAGATTTAAGAGAATATAGTGCTAAAGAAACTGTGAAACTTGATTTTGATGGCTATAGTATTGGAGGTGTTGCTAATGACCATGAATCCAAAGAAGATATGTATAAAGCCTTTCAATATTCTACCGATTATTTACCTACCGATAAACTTCGTTATGCGATGGGAATAGGGGACCCTATCGATATTATTGAGGGCGTAATTCGCGGAATTGATTTATTTGATTGTGTTACGCCAACCCGTTTAGCCCGGCATGGACATGCGCATACCTGGCATGGTAATATTAATGTCCGCAATAGTAAATACAAGGATGTTTTTGAACCCATCGAAAAAGGGTGCCAATGTTATGCTTGCAGGCATTATACCTTAGCTTATATTAGACATTTAATTGTTGCGAATGAAACTTTTGGGGCGCGCCTTTTATCCATTCATAATATTTATTTTTTACATCAATTAATGCTTAAAATACGGGAAAATATTAAAAATCACACCTTATTAGAATTCCGCGATCAATTTAAACAAGATTTTTATGGAGCTAAGAAATGAAAAAAATTATTTGGAGTATTATCCTTTTAACCATCCTTATAATAACTAGTGTTACAAGTTATAAAGTGATTAAAGAAAATAATGCCAAAAAAATCATGGTTACGGAAAAACGCATTATTGAAGCCGCGAAAGAATGTTGGAATACCGGTAAATGTACCGATGATATTGTTACTTTAGAAAAACTTTACGCCGAACATTTACTAGCTCAAGAAATTGATCCTATTACAAAAGAAATTTATAACATTAAGTCATACGTGGAACGCAGTGATAATAATTATCAATTTAAAATCGTCAGTTAATTTTCTGACGGTTTTTTACTTATACCCAACATGCCACCAAATATCGCCGCTAAGAGCATAATTAAGTAATAAATTAATAAAGAAAAACTAAAAAATTTTTGGGTTAAAATTAAATTAATGATAAAAAGAATTAAAAGCATTAAGGCACCAATTTTTAAACCAGCAAAATAGCCTTTATCTTTAGCCTGATAACCATTTTTAAAGCCCCAAAAGCCAAAGTTAACTAAGTTAAAAATAAATAAAATTAAATTTGTAATTGTCCGATTTAAGCCAATTAAATTCAAAAGACTACAAATAAAAGTAATTAAAATTAAAAATAATAAGTAAAAACCTAACTGTTTGCCAATTTTTTTCATCTTACCACCTAGTTAAATATATTGTTATGATTAAAGAAATATGAAAAAGATCATAATATAATTGGTGATAATTATGTTATTTACAGTTTCTTTTCGGACGATTTTCTTTTATTTTTTTGTAACGCTTGCCTATCGTATTATGGGAAAAAGAGAAGTAGGTCAATTAGGGGTTATTGATTTAATTGTTTCGATTTTAATTGCCGAATTAGTGGCAATAAGTATTGAAAATGCCAAAGATTCAATTATTTTAACCATTGTGCCGATTTTAATTTTAGTTATTTTAGAGGTTGCCTTTGGTTATATCGCGGTTAAATCAAGAAAATTCCGAACCATTTTTGATGGTAAACCATCGTTAATTATTTGTCATGGCAAAATAAATTATCATGAAATGATTAAACAAAGATATACTTTAGATGATTTACTTATTAGTTTACGGCAAAAAGAAATTAGCGATTTATCAATGGTTGAATATGCTTTCCTAGAACCTAATGGCCAGTTATCTATTTTTAAATACAAACCATTTAAAAGAAAAAGTAATTTACCTTTGGCTTTAATCTTAGATGGGGTAGTCCAAACCAAAACTTTAAATTTAATTCATAAAAATGAAATATGGCTAACTAACGAATTAGCTCGGAAAGGTTTAATTCCTGCAGATATATTTTATGCTTTTTATAAAAAAAATAAAATCTTTATTATCAAAAGAAACGAAGTTTCGTAAATTTTATATTTAACTACTAGAAAAATTATGATATAATTTTTATTGATAGTAGGGTGAGACGATGATAAAGAAAATAAAACAAAATAAAACTTTGCTTTCTTTAGCTGCATTAATTATTACTTTATTATTAATTATAGTCGTTCGGATTACTTATGCTTTTTTAAAAGCTAAAATTGGAGAAGAAGCTCAAGCTAATATTCATTTGGATGTTGAAAAATTATATGCGATAGAATTTGTGCCGGGAAGTGACTTAAATTTATCCGTAAATTCTAAAACTTTAACTGAAAATGGGGGGGATTTAGAAAAAGTTTCTCATCCGCGAGTAGAATTAAGAGATACAAATGTTGAACAATTATATTCTTATTATGTTTATTTAGATATTAGTGGTAGTGATTTTATTTATACTAATGGAGAAGAAAATCCTGAAATTATTTTATCAGTAACGGGTCCGGATGGAGATATAAATAGTATTAAAGGATTATCCTATAATAGTGAATTGGGTGGTTTTGATATAACAAAAACTAAAGGATTAATTCCCATCGTTAAACAAAAAGAAATGAAGTCTAATGGTTCCGAATTAACAGTTCAAGAATGGACTTTTACACTTAAATATCGTAATTTTGATGTTGATCAATCTGAAAATTTAAATAAATCATTAAATATTAAAATTATTATGCAACAAGAAGTAATCCCAACAAATTTAGCCGATGTATGTAGTGCTGAAGAAAAAACAGGAGAATGTGTCAAAAAATTAGAAACAACTTCAGATTATAAATTAACCAATATAGTTTATCATAACACAACTGATGCAACAGAAAAAGAAATACCAAATGCAAGTAAAGTAGCAGGAGATGATTCGTATCGCTTTAGTGGATCAAATTATAAAATAACAAATAAGTATTTGAATAAATATAATAAAGTAAGTAACTTGATAATTCTTTATTGCAGCGAGTATAATGATTTTGGCGCATGTATTGGTGATCTTGGGTATACCTTAGAATATGATAATGATAAGGTGCTATATAAAACATATGGTGAAGCAACTTCACGAGCATTTAAGGATGGATATATAGAAAATGTAGTAAATAACTATGTCTGCTTTGGTGGTGATTGTTCAAACGATCAAGAAGATCCAAACTATAAAAACTTATATCGGATAATCGGATTCTTTAAAAATGATAGTGGCCAATATGAAATGAAAATAATCAAAGCGGATTACGCCACTGAAAAAGACTTAGGAGAAGGAACATATCCAGATAGTGCATATTGGTCAAGTGATGTTGAATTTAACCTAAATTATAGAGGAAACCTTACAAGATATAGTGGATATGCTTGGAATGATACAAAGGGAAAAATGATGGATTCTGATAATATCAATATGTGGGCCGCAAGTAATTTAAATATTAAAAACTTAAACGGAACATATTATAATTCTTTAAATGCAACATATAAAAACATGGTAGTGGAACATGAATGGCAAGTTGGAGGCTATTTAAGTGATAATAACGATGCTAAAGAAATATACGATTATGAACTAGGTGATAATAAATTAAATGGTGAAAGCATTAATTGTTATAGCCAAGAAAAACCAACTACAGTGAGAAAATGTAATGAACCTAATGACTTAATATATAGTGGTAACAATGCCCATGTCGGTTTAATGTACGTTTCAGATTATATGTACGGAACATTACCAGATTATTGGACCACAACGGCAGATAATTATGATGGTGAAAATGTAGGAGCAAATAATTGGTTATATTTAGGGGAAGAAGAATGGACTATTTCTCGGTATTCGGACGATAGCTATTATGCGCGGTATGTGGACAGCACGGGCAGTGCGAATAACAACAATGTCGTGTATTCCTACGGCGGCGTACGGCCTGTCCTATATCTTTCATCTGATGTAAAAATAATTGGTGGATCTGGTACGGAAACTGATCCATTCAAGTTAGGAATGGAAGAAAATAAAGGAGTTGATTAAATGAAAGTTTTATGTATTGGTCATTCTAGTTATGATATTAGTCTAGAAATTGATGCTTATCCAGCGGAAAATACGAAACATCGTTTTAATAATAGCATTAGATGTGGTGGAGGTCCTGCCGGTAATGCGGCATATCTATTAGGCAAATGGGGAATAGATACAACTTTAGCTACGGTTGTTGGCGCTGATGATTTTGGTGAAAAATTAAAGAAAGAATATACGGAAGTAAATATTAATCCTAATTTTATTGAAACTAGTTTTGATCAAAATACATCATTATCTTTTGTAATGGTTAATAAAACAACGGGTGCCCGAACCGTATTTAATGTTCAAGGAGAATTTATTCCTTTAAAAAAATTTAATTATGATTTTGTCCCCGATATTATTTTTACGGATGGTCATGATTATGGGGCATCAACTAATGCGATAAATAAGTTTCCTAATGCTATAAAGGTAATTGATGCCGGCAGAATTACAAATGAACTATTAGAATTATGTAAATATATGAATTATATTGTTTGCTCTAAAGGTTTTGCTGAAACTGTTAGTGGTATAAAAATAGATTATAATAATCCTAATACGTTAGTTAATATATATACCTCATTAATGAGCAAATATCCTAATGCGGAGATTGTTGTTACTTTAGAAGAACATGGAGCACTATATAAAGCCGATAATCAAATTAAGATTATGCCCGGATTAAAAGTAGAACCGAAAGATACCACTGGAGCTGGGGATATCTTTCATGGGGCTTTTGTTTATTCTTTAGCTAATAATTTTCCATTAGAAAAAGCGGTGACGTTAGCTAATATCGCGGGCGGTTTATCATGTAAAACAATTGGAAGTCGCCTATCTGTTCCCGAATTATCTAGTGTCTTAGAAGAGTATGCCAATAAAGTAGGGGGGCAACAACCTAATAATCCTAACCCACCAGTAAATAATCCAATGCCAAATTCTCCAACTAATCAAGTACCTACGAATAATGGCCAAGCTTAATTATTTAGATTTACATGGTGAAGTAACTAGTATGGTGGAAGTAATAGTCAATGAGTTTATTCAAGATAATTATTTAATGAAAAATAAAAAGGTTGTTATTATCCATGGAAAAAGTACCAATATTTTAACGAAAGAAGTTCATCAAGTCCTAGCGAAAAATCAACATGTAAAGACTTTTAAACTAAATAACTGGAATTTAGGGGAAACTATCGTTGAACTTGACGTATAGTTTCTTTTTTTAGGCGACAAATGATAGATATATTTTAACATTAAATAGCTTAAAAAAGAATATTATTGACATAAATT
>CANQCH010000018.1 GCA_947589165.1 uncultured Bacilli bacterium | reverse complement strand
TTTTTTTTTTTTTTTTTTTTGATAATATGGGGAAAAATAGAGGTAATAGCTTATGACCCAAAAAAGAAATTTAATCATTCCTTATATACTATTAATTATTACTTTAGGCGTAAATTTATTTTTATTTGTTAATTTAAAAGAAAAAAATCTATTATTAAGTAAATATAAAATTCAAGATAACAATTTACTTAGTATGATGATTGAAGATGAGAATGGTGAGTATAAAGAAAGTATAGATAATTCATGGCCAAGCAATGACTATATTTTAAATAAAGATAGAAGTGGTTGTGAAAATGGGGGCACCTTAGAATATCAAGATAATAATGTCTATGTTAAAGCAAAATCATCGGATCGTTGTTATGTTTACTTTGATATTGATAATATTGGTAACCGTTGTCGTGGTCAAGAACTTACCAGTTGTCTTATTGCCAATAAGTCTTTAGATACTACCTTAATATTTCATGATGGCAAGGCCGATTATGATGGAATGCCCAATAGCAATTTAGAAGCAGAAGATAATTCTTATCGTTATAGTGGTCCTGATGCCGAAGTAAATAATTATGTTTGCTTAGATGCTATGGAACATGGCGAATGTGATAATAGTGACCTATATCGGATAATTGGTTTGTTTAAAAATGGTGATAAATATGAAGCTAAATTAATTAAAGCCGATTATACTACTGCTAGGGAAACAGGAAAAGTAGGAGTTGGAACTGCTACAAGAATTTATCAAAATGTTACGAATTATTATAAAAACCCAGAAAATTTACCTAATATAATGAGTTATTCTTGGTCCAATTTAAATAGCGCAAGTATTAGTAATAATTTTGCCACTAGTGATTTAAATAATATTAATTTAAACCAGATATTTTATACTTATATTACAACTAGAAATTCTTCCTTGGCCAAATTAATTAATTTACATAATTGGTATTTGGCGGGGACTACTTTGCCAAATCGAAATGCTAAAGAAGTATATAAATATGAACTAGGCTTAGAATCCTTTGCGACTAATTATCCGACAGAACCTAAAAGCATTAATAACTTTATTGGTTTAATGTATGTTTCAGATTATATGTATGGAGCATCCCCAACATATTGGTCTAAGCCGGGCAATGATTTTAATAATTTTGATGATTATCGTCAAGCTGTAGATTTTAATTGGATGTATAATGGTTTATATGAGCATACAATAATGAGATTTTATAATGATCAAACTAACTTCATAGCTATTGCTGGGATTGGAATACTTGATGTCTATGGTATTGTCTTAGGCAATTCTTTTGCGATTAGACCAGTATTTTATTTAGTATCAACTACTAAAATTCAATCTGGTGTTGGAACTAAAAAAAATCCTTATCGTATTATGCCTTAAATTGTGCATTTACCATTTACTATAAGTTAATACAGAAAACCCAAATTTATTTCTAAAAAAATAAATATCTTACTAGACAATTTACAAGTTGAAAAGTATAATGGAATTGATAAGTAGGCGGTAATATGAGTAGTAAGACGAAAAAAATTATTATTCTCGTAGTTTGCATTGTAGTAGCGATTTTAAATGGGATTTTTACCTATTTTTTAGCTTCACCTATGCTTAGTTTAAAAGGGGAAAAGAAACTTACTATTAATTTAAATAGTGAATATCAAGATGCGGGTTTTGAAGCTACTTATTTGGGTCGAAAAATTGATAAAAATGTGACTAAAAAAGGACAAGTTGATACTGCAAAGTTAGGCACTTATACGATTACTTATGTTTTGAAAAAAGGTTTATATGAAAAAGAAGTAACCCGGACGATTGTGGTTAAAGATTTAGAAAAACCAGTGCTCGAATTAAAGGGTGAAAAAAAAGTAACGGTGTGTCCAAAAGGAGAATATAAAGAAGAAGGTTATACGGCGACGGATAACGTTGATGGTGATATTACCGATAAAGTAAAGTGGGAAAATAAAGATCAAAAAATAATTTATACGGTGACGGATGCCGCCGGGAATAAAGTAACGGCAGAACGAGAAATTGTCTATCAAGATACTAAGGCGCCAACTATTAAATTAACAGGTGGTAATACTTATACAATTTATGTTGGGGAAACCTTTAAAGAACCAGGTTATACAGCGACCGATGAATGTGAAGGCGATCTTACCAAACAAGTAAAGGTAAGTGGTACAGTTGATGGTAGTAAAACTGGTAGTTATAAAATTACTTATGAAGTTAGTGATAAAGAAGCGAATAAAGCGGTAGTGACGCGGACCGTGAAAGTAGTGGAAAAACAAGCTACGGGAGGCGGCATAGTTTATTTAACCTTTGATGATGGTCCTGGTCAATATACGGAAAAGATTTTAAGTATTTTAAAAGAAAATAATGTTAAAGCTAGCTTTTTTGTGACCAATCAATTTCCTAAATATCAAAGTATGATTAAAAAGGAATATGAAGATGGTCATACTGTTGCTATTCATACTTATAGTCATAGTTGGTCAATTTATGATAGTGTCGATAGTTATTTAAATGACTTTAATAAAATGGATAAGATTGTATTTGAACAAACAGGAGAGCATCCTAAATATTTCCGGTTTCCTGGGGGTAGTTCCAATACCGTGAGCCGTAAACATCAAACGGGCATTATGACGAAATTGGCCCAAGTCATGACGGATAAAGGCTATATTTATTTTGACTGGCATGTGGATTGTGGTGATACCCATAAAAATAATACCGTTAGTTATATTATTTCGAATATTAAAAAATATGTGCGCGGGAATGGCTCTTATATCATTTTAATGCACGATATTAAGAAAAATACGATGCAAGCTTTACCAGATATAATTGCTTATTTGAAAAATAATGGTTATACCTTTAAAGCTTTAGATGATAATGCCCCAGTCAAACATTTTAAAATTGCTAATTAAAAAAAAGACTTTTTTATCGTCTTTTTTTATGTTATGATTATATTAATAATAAAGGGTGATGAAAATGGATAATAAAGAACCACTTCTAAAAGATGAAGAGGATTCAATTTTAATGCGTGATTCGGAAGTAACGGCAACACCAGTGGTACCAAAAGAAGAAACTCCAGAAGTAGCTTTACCGGTTGAAGAAGAAAAACCAACAGTTGAAGGTGAACAAAAAGTTGAAAGTGAAAAGACAACTGAAACTAATGTTGAAGCGGAAACTGTGGTGGAAACGGAAGCAAAAACAGTAGAGGAAGCTCCAGTTGCAGCGCCAGAAGTTAAAGAAGAAAATCAAGCGGAAAAGAAGGAAGAAACACCAGTTCTTGCTGACAATGTGCCTTTTGAAATCGTGGATGAAGCACGACCTAAAGGCCGAATTTTACCAATTGTTGTGACCTTAATTTTGACTACGTTAGTAGTTTACTTATTAGTAAGAACTTGTTTGGGCTTTTACTATGGTTTTAAATATCGGGACAATACGACGCCAACTACTCAACAAACCGAACAACCTTAACATTCTTCAATTTGGATAATTTGATTAAATAAAAGTTTTAAATTATTAAGATAGATCAATTTATAAATTTGATCTATTTTTTTTACTTGTCCCTTTATCTGACGAATAAAACCATTTTGATAAAATGATATTTTAATTTTTTCTTGACTATAGTAAGCTTCAATTATTTTGGCCTCTAAAGTAGCAATTTCTTCTTCAGATAAAATGGGCTTTTTAATTTTACTTTTTTCTTTTTGAAGACTTTGGATTATCTTAGTAATTGGTTCTAAAGATTCAAAAGGTTGCCATTTAATAATCCCACGATCGAATTTCATTCGTGATGGCCTCCGATTTTTTCGTTTCTTTCTCTCGCGGTTGAATCAGGTAAGAGATTAGAGGCTTTAATAATACTATTTTTGCCAAACTTATTTTTTATTTCGTCGATTGCTAAATTAACGCTTTCTTCTTTTTGAATTTCTTGTAAATTAGTAAATAAATTTAATTGAACTCCGTTTTTCTTTTGCAATCCTCCACAGGCAATTGTTACTTTCCGAATTGGTAAAAATTCATAATAACGATCAAATATGATTTCACAATAACGCATAATTTCTTTCGCCGAATCCGTCGGATTTTCTAACTTGGTAGAGTGATAAAAGCCGCCTTGGACATCTTTCGAATAGCCAATGCCTAAGCCAATAATGGTTGCTTGTTTTTGATTACTTCTTAAGCGAGCAGTTAATAAATCAATCATTTCTTGCATAATTAATTTTATATTTTGGTCATTATAATCTTTAAATAAAACTTGGGAATGGCTATAGGATTTGTCTTTAGTTAAATTTTTATAGTCTCGAATGCGACTTAAATCAATTCCATTCGCATGATTCCACAATTCCGTGCCCATTACTCCAAATTTATCTTTTAAAAGATCACGGTCATAATGTGCTAAATCAAAAATGCTATAAATATTTAGGGTGTTTAAATTTTTTTCCATGCGTTTACCAATGCCCCACATTTGTGATAAGGGTTTAATGGGCCATAGTTTTTGAGGAATATCCGCGTAAGTCCATTGGGCAATACCATTTTTCGTTTTTTTAGCTTCGGTGTCCATGGCGACTTTGGCTAAAAGCATATTGGGACCAACGCCACAGGTAGCTGTTAAACCGGTTTTTTGATAAATAGTTTTTAAAATATCTTGAGCTAATTCATAAGCACTTTTTTTATACATTTTTAAATAATTAGTAACATCGAGAAAGCATTCATCTACGGAATAAATATGTAAATCTTCCTCTGCGACGAAATCTAAATAAATATTTACGACTTCTTTGCTTTTGGCAAGATATAACTTCATGCGGGGTGGGACAATGGTATATTTAATGTAAGAAGGAATTTCGTAAAGACGACTACGAGATTTAATCCCTTTTTGTTTTAAAAATGGGGTAATAGCAAGGGTAATGGCGCCATTACCTTGATTGGGATTAGCGACAACTAAAGGAACTTTAAAAGGATCTAATCCGCGTTCAACACATTCGCAAGAAGCGAAAAAACTTTTTAAATCAATACAAAGAATATTACGTTCGGGATATAAGTCTGTTTTTTCCATAATTTTCCTCCAAACAAATGTTTAATTTTATTATAAAACAAGGGTGGTATTTGTGCAATTCCTATTTTTGGTAAAACGCCAAATCTTCATAAAATAAAGATTGCAAAAAAAATTTTTTATGTTATTATAATACGCAGGGGGAAAAGCATGGAAACAGCCGAAAAAGCATTAGTTGCCCAATTATTAAATAATTTTAAAATATATTGTGCTGATGAAGATTATTATGTAACGAAAATCCAAACTTTTACGGATTCGAATCGCATTGTTAACGCTATTTTAAATGATATTAAGAAAAGTTGGGAAACTAAACAAATTTCATGGTTAACTGACTATGTAAAGAAATTAGTCAACGAGCAAAAAACTTTGGTGGCTATTTTTGAAAATGTCCTAAAAACTTTAACTAAATATAAGGTTAATTGGGATATCGATACTTTGAATATTTTAATTAATCAAGTACCTGAATTAGCTAATTTATTGGAAGCAACCTTTAAAAATAAAGAAATAGTTCGCGATCAAGATATTGATAAAATAACGAAAAATGAGGAAATTAAAGAAATTTTAATTACTTATTGTACATTGAAGGATCTTTATCAAGAAGATTTTATGACCGAAGAATCTTTAAATAATAAGTATAATCAAAAAGATGATGCTGCTTTTGCTAGTGATTCCGTTCGAGCCTACTTAAAAGAAATCGGAAAAATACCTTTATTTACTGTGGATGAGGAAATTGCCGCTTTCCAAGCTTTAGAAGCAGCGCGCAAGGCCCAAAATAATACTCAAATCGAAAAAATTACGAAAAAAATTGCCGATGCTAACCTTCGCCTAGTTGTCAATAAAGCCAAAAGATATATTGGCCATGGTTTACTTCTTTTGGATTTAATTCAAGAAGGTAATATTGGTTTATTAAAAGCTATTGAAAAATTTGATATCAACAAGGGTTATAAATTTTCGACGTATGCGACTTGGTGGATTCGGCAAGCAATTACACGAGCTATCATGGATCAAGCCCGGACAATTCGAATCCCGGTTCATCATTATGAAGATCTTAATAAATTAACCAGATTTATACACGATTTTGCAGAATTATATGGTCGTGATCCTAAAGCGACAGAAATCGCGGATGCTTTAGGTATGTCAGTCGAAAAAATTGAAGATTTATTAAAAATTATTAGTGATCCCGTTTCTTTAAGTACGCCGATAGGTGAGGAAGAAGATACATCTTTAGAAGATTTTATTGAAAGTGAATCTTTTGAAAAAATGGAAAGTACTATTTATGGTCACGCTTTAAAAGAAGAATTAAATAAAGCTTTAGATACATTAACGCCTCGCGAACAACAAGTAATAACTTTACGCTTTGGCTTAGCTGATGATGTACCCAGAACTTTAGAACAAGTTGGGCAAATTTTAGGCGTTACGCGGGAAAGAGTTCGGCAAATTGAAAGCAAAACTTTAAGAAAATTAAGACAACCCACTCGTTCCCGTGGCTTACGGATTTTCTTAGATGATGCTAGTGAAAGCAAAAATCTTAATTATATTGAACAAGCCCAAAAGTATTATCGTCTTTCCCAAACCCATGATTTAACTTTAGGAGAATTGAAACGACGGTATGAAGTTCAAAGTCAAAATTTAACGGATATGTTTAAAATTTTAGAATTGGGTTCCGATATTCGTGAGGCGGTTGCTAAAAAAGTAATCTCGGAAAACTGTGCTGTTTTATTTTGGCGAATTTATGATGATCGGATTGCTAGTGAATGTTTACATGATATTATTAGTCATAAATTATCATATCGTGATTTAGATAAACAATTAATTAATTTTGGCTACCAAAGTATAGCAGACAAAACTTTAACCCAAATTTTAAAATGTAATATGGCTACTTTAACCATTTTATTATCCCGTTTAAGTTCTTATTCAGAAGAATATTTAGTCTTAAAACGAGTTTTTGGAGAAAATTTTGACCAAACATGTTTAAAGGAAGAACATAGTTATTATGATATTCTTTTAGTTATGTCAGGAATTTATAAATTACAAGAATTATATTTTCAATTTAAATATAATGAAAAATGTGATTTTATGATTAATCTTAATTGTACTAGACAAGAAATGAGTTTAATTTTGGATAAGAAAATTGTCCTTCCCGAAGAATTATACCAAGTTTATCTTAAAGTTTATGGGCCATATTTAATCAAACCGCGAGATTTAACTGAACTTGATGATAATGAAAAAAGAATTTATCAAGAAGGGTTTTTAATTGTAAGTAAAATTTTAGCCGAATTTCATAAATTAAATCCGCATCAAGTTCTTAATTTAACGATGCCGGGTAATAAAACTAAGAAAATAGAAAATTCGACTTCCAAGTCAGGAGAAGTGCGCGTTATTCAAAAGGCTCAAGATCCTAAATTAAGAACGGAACCATATCTACGAGATCTTTTAAAAATAGAAACTCAAGCCGAAGTTATGACCTTTATGGCAAAACAACCCATATCGACCCAAAAGTATTTTCAAAAAATCTTTGGTTCCACCTACGAAAAAAGACAAACTTTCAATTATATCGATAGTTGGGGAAAAGTTAACTATGCTAAAAACTTAGGAATCTTGCAAACACAATTAGGAATAAAAGTTACGGCATATAAACCAAAAACAAAATCACCTACAGAAACGCCAACGAAAAAAGCTAACTTAGGGGCCATGAAAGCGGAAAAGAAAAATTATTTAGACAATATTTTAGGTACTGATTTAGCCAAAATTACGCGATTAATGGCTATTCAAGATCCTTATACTACGCAAATAATGCAAAAAGCTTTTGGTTCATCTTATGATGAAGCTTTGGATTTAACCAAATTAAATGCCGAAGAAATTTACGCTTACAATAATACTATTACGCGCTTTAAAAAGATAATTGGTTTATTTGAAAAAACTTTGTATGAATTAATTAATTGTCCGGTAACTAAGATAATGCCATTATTAGCAACATTAGACGAACCAAAAAGACAAGAAATTATTACTAATTTATTTGGTTTATCAGGCATTGAGGTAATAGATTTAAGTAAATTAAAAACGACCGAAGTAGGATTATTAATGAGTACGATTGCCCAATTAACGACCAATTATCACAAATATATGCTAAATGGTGAAGGGTATCGGCAACCGGTTAAATTAAAAGATGCTTTAAATTGTAATTTTCATGAATGTAATTTATTTATCGAACAAATTTTAAAGAAAAATAATGATGCAAACCTTATTTTTCAAAAAATCTTTGGTGTTAACTTCCTTAAAATAGGAAATTTTACGGCTTTAAATAAAGATGAATTAAAATGTTATGATGAGTATATATCAATTGGTCAAAAAATTATTAAGCAATATCGGGAAGAAAATAAACCGGATTTCTGGCGCCAAATTAAAAAAACGCGTGCTGAAGTTTTAGCTAATATAGCTAATTTAAGAGCCGATTTAAGAATGGCTTTAATAACAATGTATGGCGTTAATTTAAATCAAAAACTTTCTAATGATGTTTCGATAGAAGTGGAAAAATTAGCTGCCGAAGCTATTAAAATATTAAATGGCGAAATTATAGATAAACCATTAGAGAAAAAAATACCGCAAGAAGTAGATAAAACGAAGAAAAAATACTTAAAGGACATCGTTGCTTGCTCCGTAGAAGATTGGGAAGTTATCAAAAAACGAATTCCCCAAAATGATAGTAATTATGCCGTTGTTTTAGTTCAATTATTTGGCCCTAATTTAGATCAAGAATTAAATACAACTATTTTTTCTCAATTCAATTCTTATGATTTAGCGGCTTATCATCGCGGCTTAAAAATTATTGAAAAATTACTTGCTAATTATCAAAAAGAAAAAACGATCGCAAGACCATCTTTAGCTATGATTTTAAATTGTTCCCAAGAACAAGTTTCTTACTATATGAATTTCTTTGCTCCTAATTCTAATGAAGCAATTTTAATGCAAAAGCTTTTTGGTTGTCATTACGATCAACCAAGAAACGCCCAAGAATTTGTTACTTTAGGACGTTGGGATCTGAAAATATATCAACGCGTTTTAGATATTTTAGCCGATGGCATACGGTTTGAATGCAATTATTTATATGATTTAATAAATTGTGATTATTTAACCTTAAAATTATTATTGGAATATGAACAAAATAGTAAATGGTATCATACTATGCAAAGTTTATTTGGGCCTAATTTTGATCAAAAAATGGATTATATCTATTATCGCAAAATGCATAATAATGAATTAAAATATTATGAGGCCGCCTTATTAGATTTAAAACGAGATTATATTGATTATCGAAATACGCCATATTTAAATTATTTAATTGGTTGTTCAATTCAAGAATTACCCGAATTATTAAAGGCTATCCATCTTGATGCTGAACAATTAAGACTTTTCCAAAATATTTTTAGTATAACTTTGGATAAAAAATTTAATCGGCAGAATTTTTATAAAATGACTAATGCAGATAAAGCTTGTTTTGATAAAATAATTAACGATTTAAAAATGCTTTATCAAACACAAAAATCAGCGGCTCATAGTTTAGCGGAATTAGTTGGTTGTCCAGAAGCTGTAGTTAGAGCTTTAGTAAAATCTTTAGATTTAAATCAAAGAAAAACTTTAGAAGCTATTTTTGGCCCCAACTTAGATCAAAAAAGAACAAGTAATAAGGATATCGAACCTTTAGTTTTGTGCTTAAAAAATAGCTATAGTCATATTGCGGAATCATTATATTGTCAACCGTTAGTAATCGAATTGGTTAATATTTTACCAATAGATTTAAAAACTATCATGCAAGCTTATTTAGAATTAGTTTGGCAAAATGGTGAAAAAAATGTTAATATGGCTGAATTAGCTCAAAAATTAAATTTAGATGAAAAAACATTATTTCAAAAAATTAATAAGGTTTTAACTTGGATTCAAGATATTTTAGTAGAATGGAAAAATGATTTAGCAACTTTTCCCAATGAAAAAGATTATCAACAACGCATATTAGCTAAATTAGATGCTTATTAAAATGTTGCAAAATTTTATATTTATGTTACAATAGCAAAAGTTTAGGGGGATTTATTAATGATAAAAAGTAAAATGGAAAAATTAATGCAAACTTTTGCTCTTGTTTTTCCCAACCAAGAATATTATGAAGCCAAGTTAGCGGCCATGCCGAATGCTAATGTTAAAGAATTAAAGCAAGCAATAATAAATGAAATTCGGCAAATGTGGGATAATCAAGAAATTACATGGTTAATTGAATATATTAATACTAATTTATATGATGGGTTAACAGTCGAAATTAATCTCCAACAAATTAGAAGTTTAGTAAATCAATTATTACGTTTAGGTATTCGCATTAATTATGGTATTTTTCAAATTTTAATGACGGAATGTCCAATTTTAGAAGATTTATTTAGTTCCGTTTTAGGTTATAAAGCTTCTTATAGTGATGCTGATATTAATCATTTAGTTAACTATATTGATTACCAAAAGGTTTTAATTTTCTATTGTCGATATCATCAAAAATGGCATGGTAGTATCTATGATACAGATAATATTGAATTAGGTATTCGTAAACCAATTGAAAGTATTAATGTTAATAAAGAAAAATTATCCTTAAATTTAGAACATGATTTAATTAAAAAAAGTCAACAAGGAAATAGCGAAGCCAAAGAAGAATTAATTAAACTTCATTATCCTTTAGTGATGACGATAGTTGTAAATTATTTAGGCCGGGGCGTTGATAAGGATGATTTACTTCAAGAAGGATTGTTAGGTTTATTATTAGCGATAGATCATTATGATTTAAATCAAAATACCCGTTTAGCAACCTTTGCTTATCGTTATATTGAAGCTTATATTAAAAATGCGATAGAAAATGTTAAAAGTTCCTTTTATTTACCTAAAAATTTACGTACCAAATGTGCTATGTATGTTAATGTCAAAAAAGTTTTAACTTTAAAAATGCAAGCGGAACCTAAAATTTCCGCAATTGCAAAATATATGAATGAATCAGAGGATAATGTTAAATTTTATGCTCAAATTGCTACCCCTGCGGAATCATTCGAAAATAATTTAATAAAAGATACTATGGCATCTTGTGAAGAAATAATTATGGACCAATCTATATATGAAGAAATTAATCAAATATTGCAACTATTACCACCTAAATTATCGCAACTGGTTGTTTTAAATTTTGGTTTAGATGGCCAAGAAGCTTTAAGCTGTGCTCAAATCGGGGACCAATTGGGTCTTAAAAGACAAGGCATAAATGTAAAGGTTAATCAAGTTTTGAAAACGATTAAGTTTTGTTTATTTTTAGCTGGTTATGAACTAAGTGATTGGCAAATTGCGTCACAAGATATTCCATCATATAGCAAACTAATTTACCAAAATGGTACGAATATTTATTATATTTGTAAAGTTTTAGGAATTAAACCGCAAGAAATTAGTAATTATATAGATAAACCGATTGATAATTATGTTTATCTAGCTTATCAAAATGATTTAATTAGTATTAATAATGCTATTTATTTTGCTTTTCTAGCGACTGAAGATGTTTTGCCTTATTTAATAAACTTAGTAACTAAACAGATTAGTGGGAAAAAATTTAGCAAACTTGTAGAGCAAAAACTATCTCAATATTTAATTGCTGATCAAGCCAAAAACAGTGTTAAATTGAATTAAAAACAATACATAATTTTTTCGTAAATGATATCATTTGCAATGGACTTAAGTCAATAATTAGGACACGAAAATTTTAAGAAAAAGGACAAAAGAGCCAAAAAGTGAAAGGAAAAAGGATATGAATGAAAAATTTATATCCTTTTAAAATAGGACAAAAAAATATAAAAATAAATTAAATATTATTAAGAGCTAAATAATTGTTGAAAAATTGATTAGGAGAAAGATAATTCAAAGAACTGTGAATACGAGAATTGTTATACCAAGATTCAATAAAATCAAAAATAGCAAGTTTAGCATCGTAAAAGTTAGCAAAAGAAGTAGTATAAACTAATTCCTTTTTAAAAATAGAATTCCAACTTTCCATACAAGCATTATCATAAGGACAACCTTTTTTACTATAAGAATGAGAAATATGAAGGGAAGAAAGTAAAGATTCAAAAACAATGGAAGTATATTGAGAACCTAAATCAGAATGGAAGATAGTATCAGAAGAAATAGAACGATTAGCAACAGCCATGTTTAAAGCCTCACAGGCAAGATCAGCAGTCATGCGAGTAGAATAGGCATAGCCAATAATTTTAAGATCAAATAAGTCCATGACAGTAGCAAGATAAGTCCAACCATGTTTAAGAGTATAAATATAAGTAATATCACCAACCCATTTTAAAGAAGGTTTAGAAGCAGAAAAATCTTGATTAAGAAGATTATGCTTATTGGAATCATCAACCTTTTTCTTAGAAGAAGAATAAGGTTTATATTTTTTAACAACAATACTAAAAATACCCAGAGCTTTCATTCTTCTAGCGACTCTTTTTTGAGAAACATGAAAACCTTTAGCAAGTAAAGATTTAGTAATTTTAGGAGAGCCGTAAGTTTTTTTAGAATTTAACCAAATTTGGTAAATAAGAATATCAAGCTCTTTATTTTTAATGGAATAAGAATTAATAGGATTAGACTTATGATAATAATAAAGAGAGCGAGATAAATTAATACATTTACAAATTAAAGAAATATCATAAGAATCTTTATAAAGGTCAACAAATAAAACCTTATCTATTGGTCTTGAGAGAACATGGCAACTATTTTTTTTAATATTTCAATTTCCTGATTTTTTTGATCTAATTCTCGTTTAAGTTTAATAATTTCATCATTAGAAGAAACTTGACCATCTTTGGTGATAACTTTACCGTATTTAAGTTGCCAACTACGGATATTAGGTTCGGAAATGCCATATTCTCGTGCAACTTCAGCTTTACGTCTACCAGATTCAACAAGTTGAACAATCATCTTTTTAAAATCAGTAGAATATTTTTGATATTTAGTGCTCATAAAATCACTCCTTTCAAACATTATAGCACAGTAACAAAAACAAAAAATTTTCGTGTCCTAAAAAGTATCCTAACACTATTTGCAAGTACCTACTTGCTTTTTTTTTTTTTTTT
>CANQCH010000017.1 GCA_947589165.1 uncultured Bacilli bacterium | reverse complement strand
ATGTTTTAAATACATACTATTTATCGCATAACAATAAGAATTTTTTTCTCTTATTTCTTGATAAAGTTTACTAGTTAAGCCGCCACTACCTAAAATATAATTGTAAATATTAAAAACAATATCGCGCTCATATTCACTTAAATTTTGTAAATTAAATAAAACGTTTAAATTAGTTTGTAAAAATTCACTCTTTTCCCTAGTTTCCAAAACTTTTTTGCGAATAGGATTAGTAACATCAATCACTAGTTCTTGTTTATTAATAACGCGTTTATGAAAATGTTTTTTAATGATTTCAACCGCGGCATCCATATCTAAATTCCCAATTAAAAAGATATCGCAGTCATGATCCTTATATAATTTTTGATAATGTTTATATAAACTATTCGGCGTAATTTTTTTAATTTCGGCTTCCGTGCCACTAACTCTTAGACTCGTTGGGCTATCACTACCTAAAGTCTCTAAAGTTTTGGTCACACTTAAACGAAGGGCATCTTCTTCAATACTTTTAGCATCTAAAATCGCTCTTTTTTGACATAATTTAAAAGGTAAAGAAGCAAACTCATCATTAATAACATTAGGATTTTCAATCATTTCAAAAGGCATTGTTAAAGCTTCTTCTAAATAATTTTTTTCGTTTATATATTCGGGCGCAATAAAATCAATCACAAAATCGGTATTTATGACATTGCCCACCCGGTTTACAACTGCCCACATGCCCATTTTATATAAATCTTCTAAATGTAACATGACATCTTTCCGTAAAGGATACTTTTGACTAGTTTCCATTAAAACATCGGCGAGTAAGGAATCTTTACAAACTTCTTCCCTAACAACCGGTTTTCGAAAAATTATTTCCATATGACAAGTTTTAAATTTATCGGTTTTGATCGTATGAATTGTATAGGCATTACAATTATAAGTCTTATAGGTCATGGTTCACCTCTTTTTTAGTATGTTTAGTTTTTAAAATATTATTATATTCTTTTATCGCATAATCATCAGTCATGCCCGCGATATAATCAATAACAATTCTCTTCTTCGAATTATTTTGATACGTTTCGCTCATTACTTGATAATATTTAACTATTGGTGATGTGGGATTCATCACCTTTAAATCAGTTAAATAAGCGTCATATAACGTTCCTAAAATAACTTTTAACTTCTTTTTTTCTTCAGGTGTATAAGCATAAGCATAAATATGGGCATAATTAAAGGCTTTTAAACTTTTTATTGCTTCATATACCTTGGAACTTAATTCCAAATAATTTTTGTTTTTACTATTAGTAATTAAATCGTTAACAATTGTCGCAATAATTTCCCGATTTTTTACTCCTAAAACACTTTTAATTTCCGCCGGGATATCTTCTACTTTAATAATATTTAGCCGAATGCCATCTTCAATATCCCGACCTAAATAGGCAATAAGATCACTAATTCGAACCACACAACCTTCTAAAGTCATGGGACGAAGTTGGGTAATTATTTGTTTATTTTGATAAGATTCATTGTATTCTTTTAAAAATTGAGCTGGCGTTTTCGCGACGGGTTCATATTTACCTTGAACGAGTTCCCCATTATGACACATAATGGCATCCAGCACTTGCAAAGAAATATTTAAGCCATTTCCATAATTTTCAATATCTTTTAAAAGGCGCACACTATGAATATTATGGTTAAAATATCCTTCGTTAGCCTTTAAACTAATATCATTTAAAATTTTTTCACCGACATGGCCAAAAGGAGTATGACCTAAATCATGGCCTAACGCGGCCGCCTCAATTAAATCTTCATTTAATCCTAAAGCTCGCCCAATCATACGGGCAATTTTACTGACATAGATTACATGCGTCATTCTTTTGGTTAAATGATCATGTTTTTGAAAAGTAAAAACTTGGGTTTTATCTAAATAACGCGAAAAAGCTAAAGAATAAATAATTCGGTCCGCATCATGAAAAAATGGGGGCCGTAGATCTTCTTCGCGAGAAACTAAAAACTTTGCCGCGGTATCTTGACAGGCATATATAGAAGCATATTCATTTTTTAGCATTTACCCTACCTCCTTTTAAATAAATATAACATATTTTAAATCACAAATAAATTATTAAATGCAGTCGGTATTTTACTTTCAACAACCATTTTTTCATGCGTTTTGGGATGGATAAAAATTAATTTATGGGCATGCAAGGCTAAACGATTTAAAGGATTACTTTTAGCTCCATATTTTTTATCGCCTAAAATAGTATTACCCAAATGACTTAATTGCACACGAATTTGATTTTTCCGACCCGTTTCGATATTTATTTTTAAAAAACTATACTTTTGGTTTGCTTTTTCTACTTCATAATTAGTTATGGCTTTTTGACCTACTTTACTAACATAAACTTGATAGGTTTTGGTCTCTTTTAAATAGTTAATTAACTGATCTTTCATCTTGGGCATATGGCCTTCCACAATCGCTATATATTCCCGATAGACATTAGCCCAATTATTTTGAAAATATTGTTTTACTTTCATACTTTTAGCAAATAAAACTAACCCCGATGTTTCTTTATCTAACCGATGGACAACAAAAATTTTATTATTCTTATTTTGTTTTTTGACATAATCACTTACTTCGGCATATAAGTTTTTGGTACCTTTATTATCCCTGATAGTTAAGAAATTAGCTTTTTTTTCGACAATAATTAAATCTTTATCTTCATAAATAATATTTAACTTTTTCATATAAATTATTCTAACAAAAAAATATTGCGATTGCTACAATATTTTTTATAATCTATACCGATATGGATTTTCTTTACTACCATTACCGCTTGCTGTTTTAGCATCAGCAAAAAGGTAAAAGCAAGGGCGAACATTATCCCCAATATAGTCACCAGGCGTATAACCTACCATACCGCCCATAAAATTGATTTCAAAGACAATCCCTGCATCCGATGAATTTCGGGTTATAGTCCATTCATCTAACCCCATAAACATCCAATTGTCATCTATGGCATTATCATATTCGTCTATATTTGCTGTCCAATGATCAGATGTTGCCGCATAGCCATAATCTGATACATACATTAAACCAATTTTATTTTTTACTTCTTCCGTTTTAGCAGGATTAGATGGAGAGGATTCTTTTTCAATCCCGAGTTCATAATTATAGAATGTTTTTAGTGGTACTTCATAACTACTATAACCAATAGTTTTCCAGAAATGATCCGCTATCTCTGTTTCCACATTCATATTTTTATCAGCTAAATATGAATATAAATAATAATCATTTAAATTTTCTTGTCTTAAATTACTCCAATTCCATTCATTTCGTCCATTTTGCATAGTAGTTTCGGAATAAGTTGACCAGAAGTAATTTACGGTATTAACTAATGAACCACGATAATAGTCAAAACGATTTGTTGCTGCAGATTCATTATTTTTAGCGCCTTCACTACCAAGTTGATTTTCCGTAGCATAATCATATTTAATTAATTTGACTTCATATTTATTATCGCTGTTTTTAAATAAACCAATAACCCGATATAGATCAGCATTCCCATTGGCACATGGTCCTTCAGTTGTCGTTCCATCTAAACAAACGAAATTATTGACATTTTTATCCGCACCACTGTAACGATAATTAAAATCTCCCGCTTCTAAATTACAATTTTTTTCACTTTCATTATCACATTTACCATCATGATAAATTAAAGTACTATCTTTACTTTTAATTAAATCGCAGGCTAGGCTATCATCATAATTAAACAAGCATCGATTGGAAGGCGTATCTAATGCAAAATATACGTAGCAACGGTCCGAACTATTAGTCTTAACATAGAAGTTATCATCATGATATTCTAAAGTACCTCCACTTTCACAACCACTACGTTCCGTATTTAAAATATAATTTCCACTGGGCCATTCATTATTTTCACTTTCTTCATACGCGCCCGTTTCATTTTCAACCATCATACTTATTAAAGTATTATCTTGGACAGTATATTTGCTTAATAACATTTTTTGATTATTGACTAAATTTAATAAATAACCAATTATTCCTAAAGTAATGATTAACAATATATATGGAAATATTCTTTTCATAAGCCATACCTCTATTTTCTTAATTTTATCAAAAAAAAATAAAAAAAACAAGAAGGTACTAATAATATTGTTGATGGAATAGCTTTAGTTATTATATGATCTTAATTTTAAAGATTTAAAAAAAATGCAAATATTTCGCCACATATGACAAAACTTTTGCATTTTTTTATTTTATAAATGATTTAATTTTCTTCATTTGGTACTTGTAAATCATTATCACTTAGAAGTTTACCTTCTAAAACTTCACTCGCTGCATCCGTAAGTAAAGCTTTTTCTAAGTCAATGTTAATATCACTATATTTCTTATAACCCGTACCAGCTGGAATAAGTTTACCAATAATAACATTTTCTTTTAAACCTTGTAAGTTATCGACTTTACCACGAATCGCCGCATCGGTTAAAACTCTGGTTGTTTCTTGGAAAGAAGCAGCCGATAAGAAGGAATCAGTTTCCAAAGAGCTTTTCGTAATACCAAGCATAATTGGATTACCTTTCGCAGGAACGCCACCAGATAAAATAACTGGTTTGTTACCTTCAGCAAAATCTCTTAATGAAACGGTTAAACCTTCAACAAAGTCCGTATCACCCGCATCAACAATTCTTACCTTGTTAATCATTCGTTTAACAATAAGTTCAATATGTTTATCGTTAATATCAACACCTTGTAATTTGTAAACCATTTGCACTTCTTTTAAGATATATTCTTGGGCTGTAAGTGGATCTGTAACGGCAAGTAATTCTTTAGGTGAAATAACCCCTTCAGTTAATTTATCACCAGCTTCCACTTCATCGCCAACTTCAACGCGAAGTTTCATGTTGTAGTTCGTGACATGTTCTCTGACGCCTGCTTCATTTTCAATCGTAATATTATACTTACCATTGTTTTCTTCAATACCAATAACTTTACCGGAAATTTCGGCAATAGTTGCTTTACCTTTTGGTGTCCGAGCTTCAAATAATTCTTCAACTCTTGGTAACCCTTGAGTAATATCATCGCCACCGGCTACCCCACCAGTATGGAAAGTTCGCATGGTAAGTTGGGTACCAGGTTCACCAATTGATTGGGCGGCCATAATCCCGACAGCTTCGCCTTGTTCAACTAAGTTACCGGTAGCAAGGTTGCGACCATAACATTTTTGACAAACCCCATTGTTAGATTTGCAAGTTAAGACATCGCGAATTTCGACCTTTTTAATCCCGGCTTTCGTAACTTTAGCAACCACATTTTCGGTAATCATTTCGCCAGCTTCTAAGATAACTTCTTTGGTTTCCGGATTAATGATTCTTTTAGATGCGAACCGACCTAAAATTCTTTCGGCAAGTGGTTCGATAACGGAACCATCTTTTTCATTAATTAAATCATAAACGGTAACACCTTGGACAGCGCCACAATCATATTCTTTAACAATGATATCTTGGGCCACATCGACTAACCGTCTCGTTAAATAACCAGAATCGGCGGTCCGTAAAGCCGTATCGGCTGAACCTTTACGAGAACCATGGGTTGATAAGAAGAATTCAGATACACTTAAACCTTCAATAAAGGAAGAAGTAATCGGAATTTCCACGGTTGACCCATCTGGTTTTGCCATTAAACCACGCATCCCAGCAAGTTGGGTGAAGTTCGAAATCTTACCCCGCGCGCCACTATTCATCATCATGAATATTGGATTATCGTAGTTATTTTCACTAATCGCTTTTAATTCATCCTTAATCGCATCGGTCGCATCTGTCCAAACTTGGATAACAGATGAATACCGTTCTTGTTCAGTAATTAAACCACGTTGATATTGTTTATTAATTTTATCAACTTTTACTTTCGCATTAGCAATAATTTCTTCTTTTTTATCGCTTCTAACCACATCAGCAATAGAAACAGTAATGCCAGCCACCGTTGAATATTTGAAACCTAAGTCTTTTAATTTATCAAGCATTACGGAAGTTTCCGTAGTTTTATAACGTTTAAATACTTGGGCAATTAATTGACCTAAAGTTTTTTGAATAAATGGTTCTACTAACGGCATTTTCTTAATTTCTTCCGGAATATTAGAACCCATTTCTAAGAAATATTTATTAGGGGTAATACCTTCAATATTTTCTTTAGTTCCTTCATTAACATAAGGGAAAGTATCTGGTAAAATTTCGTTAAATTTAATTTTCCCCACAGTTGTTACTAAATATTTATTCTTTTGTTCTTCCGTAAATAATTTATATTTAAAGGAATTAACTGGAATCGCAATCCGCGTATGAAGAGTAATTTCCCGTCTTTCATAAGCCATTAAAGCTTCATTAGTATCTTTATAGACATGACCTTCATTTTCTTCTCCCGCATATTCGATAGTTAAATAACAGTTACCTAAAACCATATCTTGACTAGGGGTAACGATTGGTTTACCATCTTTAGGGTTCAAAATGTTATTAGCCCCAAGCATTAAGATTCGAGCTTCGGCTTTAGCTTCTTCGGATAAAGGCACATGGACAGCCATTTGGTCTCCATCGAAGTCAGCGTTAAAAGCCGTACAAACTAATGGGTGTAACCGAATAGCTTTTCCGCCCACTAAAACGGGTTCAAAAGCTTGAATACCTAGTCTATGAAGAGTTGGTGCTCTATTAAGTAGAACGGGATATTCGGTAATAACATCTTCGACGATATCCCATACAGATTCATCCCGGGCTTCGATTAGCTTTTTAGCTCCCTTAATGTTATGGGCTAAGCCGCGTTCCACAATCCCATTAATAACATGCGGTTTAAATAGTTCAATTGCCATTTCTTTTGGTAAACCACATTGATACATTTTTAAATTTGGTCCAACAACGATAACGGAACGACCTGAGTAATCGACCCGTTTACCTAATAAGTTTTGGCGGAAACGACCTTGTTTCCCTTTAAGCATACTAGATAAACTCTTTAATGGTCTGTTACTAGCCGCCGTAATACTCCGACCTCTTCGGCCATTATCAAATAGGGAGTCCACTGCTTCTTGAAGCATTCTTTTTTCATTTTGGACAATGATTGTTGGTGCCCCTAATTCTAATAATTTCTTTAACCGATTATTCCGGTTAATAATTCTTCTATATAAGTCGTTTAAATCACTTGTCGCAAAACGTCCACCATCAAGTTGAATCATTGGTCTAAGTTCAGGTGGAATAACTGGTAAAACATCTAAAACCATCCATTCTGGTTTATTACCAGATTCATCAAAAGCCACTAAGCAGTCTAAACGTTTAACTAATCGAATCCGTTTTTGCCCTGTTGTATTTTCTAATTCTTTACGTAAATCCGCGATTTCTTTCTTTAAATCAATATCTTTTAATAATTCTTTAATAGCTTCGGCACCCATGCCTACTTTGAAAGTATTGCCATATTTTTCATAATAAGCCCGGTATTCTTTATCTGATAAAGTTTGTTTCTTTTCTAGTGGTGCTTTCCCAGGATCAATAACAACATAACTAACAAAGTATAGTACTTCTTCCAAATCTCTTGGAGACATGTCTAAGACAAGGCCCATTTTCGAAGGAACCCCTTTAAAGAACCAAATGTGACTACAAGGAGCCGCTAGTTCAATATGCCCCATTCTTTCCCGACGAACTTTAGAACGAGTTACTTCGACACCACAACGATCACAAACAATATTTTTGTATCTTAACCGTTTGTATTTCCCACAACTACATTCAAAGTCTTTCGTTGGCCCAAAGATTTTTTCACAGAATAACCCATCTCTTTCGGGTTTAAGGGTCCGATAATTTATTGTTTCGGGTTTTTTAACTTCCCCGTAAGACCAGGAACGAATCTTTTCGGGGGAAGCTATACTAATTTTTAAACCTTTAAATTTACTAACATCAATCATCTATTTTCACCTACTCCCCATCTTCTATTTCCGCAACATCGATATCACCAGGAAATTCTAAATCATCTAAACTTGGTTCGTCTTCCTCTTCTTCGTCTTCTTCCGGTGGCTCTTCATAAGCTGGTTCTTCAACTTCAGGAAGCTCTTCATTACTATTTATTTCGACTTCTTCAATACGGAAGGCTTCATTATCATCTTCGTCTTCTTCAATATCTTTAAATTCGACGACTTCATCATCATTATTAACTACTTCGACATCTAAGCCTAAAGCTTGGAATTCTTTAACTAAAACTCTAAATGATTCTGGTACACCGGCTTGGTTAATAACTTTACCTTTAACTAAGGATTCGTATACTTTAACCCGGCCAATAATATCATCGGCTTTAACCGTTAAGATTTCTTGTAAAACATGGCTAGCACCATAAGCATATAAAGCCCAAACTTCCATTTCCCCAAATCTTTGGCCACCAAATTGCGCTTTACCACCTAAAGGTTGTTGGGTAACTAATGAGTAAGGTCCTGTTGCTCTCGCATGAAGTTTATCATCAACCATGTGGTGTAATTTAACCATGTACATTACCCCAACATTGATTCGGTGATCAAATGGTTCGCCAGTTCGACCATCATGTAAAACAACTTTACCATCTGGTTCCATCCCGGCTTCTTTCATTTCTTCGGAAATATCTTCCCAAGTGGCACTATCGAATACTGGAGTGGCATAATGAACGCCTAATTTTTTACCAGCCATCCCTAAGTGTAGTTCTAAGATTTGGCCAATGTTCATCCGGCTTGGTACTCCTAATGGGTTTAACATGACATCAACTGGACGACCATCTGGTAGATAAGGCATGTCTTCTTCCGGTAAGATTAAAGAGATAACCCCTTTATTACCATGCCGACCAGACATCTTATCCCCAACTTGAATTTTCCGTTTTTGAATAATGTAAACTCTAATAACTTTTGATACCCCAGCAGCTAATTCATCAGAATTTTCTTTCGTATAAACTTTAACATCGTGGACGATACCACCAGCACCATGTTCAACTCTTAAAGATGTATCTCTAACTTCTCTGGTTTTTTCACCAAAAATGGCATGTAATAATTTTTCTTCACTTGTTAATTCTTGAACCCCTTTTGGTGTAACTTTACCAACTAAGATATCGCCTTCTTTAACTTCCGTACCGATACGAACAATCCCATCGGCATCTAAGTTCTTCCGGGCTTCTTCCCCGACATTAGGAATATCGCGGGTAATTTCTTCAGGACCTAATTTAGTATCCCGACAATCAATATCATAGTGAGATATATGTAAGGATGTATAAACATCATCTTTAACTAATCTTTCATTTAAAATAACGGCATCTTCATAGTTATAACCTTCAAAAGTCATGAAAGCAACAACCATGTTTTTCCCTAAGGCAAGTTCGCCTTGATCTGTTGATGGACCATCGGCAATAACTTGACCCCGATGAACTTTATCTCCCGCCTTAACTAAAGGATGGTGATTAATACAACTTGCGGCATTACTCCGTTCAAAATTAGCTAAATGGTAAGTATCTTTACCCTTAGCAACTTTCACAATAATTTGTAAGCTATCGGCATATTCAACTACGCCATCGGCTTTACAAACAATCGTGGAACCAGAATCGCGCGCGGCGATATATTCTACACCTGTACCTACAATTGGCGCTTCGGCTTGTAGTAAAGGTACGGCTTGCCGTTGCATGTTCGCACCCATCAAAGTCCGATTGGCATCATCGAATTCCAAGAATGGAATACAACTAGTCGTTACGGCAACAACTTGGCTAGGCGCGACATCGACAAAATTAACTTTATCGCGACCAATATAAACCGTATCGCCATTTAAGCGAACGATAACTTGGTCGTCAATTATTTTATTATTTTCATCTAATTTAACTGTTGCTTGGGAAATATAATAGTCTTGTTCTTCATCGGCGGTTAAATAAACGATTTCATCCGTAACGACAGCATCTTTAACTCGGCGATATGGCGTCATAATAAATCCATATTCATTAACTTTCGCATAACCAGCTAAAGAAGTAATTAGCCCAATGTTTTGGCCTTCCGGTGATTCAATTGGACAAATCCGGCCATAGTGAGAGGCATTAACGTCCCGTACTTCCATCCCGGCTCTATCTCTTGATAAACCACCAGGTCCAAGACTTGATAACCGTCTTTTATCAGTTAATTCGGCTATTGGGTTAATTTGATCCATGAATTTGGATAATTGGCTGGAACCAAAGAATTCTTTTAAAGCGGCCGTTACCGGTCTAATATTAATTAAAGTTTTAGGCGTAACGTTTTCTAATTCTTGGGTCGTCATTCTTTCGCGAATAACTCTTTCCATCCGCGCCATACCGGTTCTAAATTGATTTTGAATTAATTCCCCAACTTGTCTAACCCGACGGTTCGCTAAGTTATCAATTTCATCATCATTACCAATATTGTAATGTAAATCAATATAATATGATAATGAAGCATAAACATCCGGAATAGTTAAGCGTCTTACATCAACGGAAGTATCAACCCCGATTAAATTAATCGTTTTCTTTTCATCAGTTGGGTCAACTACTTTAATAACTTGAATCTTTTTATAATCATCTAATTCTTCGTTAGTTAAAGCATCAACTAAATTTAAGCCACCCGCAAAATGAGGTCTTAAATCTTCTAAAATTTCTTTGGTCACGACGGTTCCGGCTGGATATAAAGTTTTCTTACCTTCCACGATTGGTTCCGCTAAAGTACAACCAAGTAGGCGATCTAAAACATTTAACTTTTTGTTAAATTTATAACGCCCAACTTTCGCTAAGTCATAACGGAAACGATCAAAGAACCGCGTAATTAATTGGTTTTTCGCGGAATCCAAGGTTGCCGGTTCCCCTGGTCTTAATTTTTCATAAATTTCAATTAAAGCTTCATCAGTATTTTTGGTACTATCTTTTTCTAAGGTATTTGTAATATATTCATTTTCGCCAAATAAAGCAATAATATCTTCATCGCTAGATAAACCTAAAGCCCGAAGTAAAGTTGTAACGGTTACTTTTCTCGTCCGATCAATCCGCACATATAAAACACCCCGAGCATCAGTTTCATACTCTAACCATGTTCCTTTATTCGGAATTATTTCGCCACTAATGATATGCCGACCATTTTTATCTATTTCTCTTTTGAAATAAACACTAGGACTTCTGACTAATTGCGATACAATTACTCTTTCGGCCCCATTTATAATAAATGTTCCCGCATCAGTCATTAAAGGCATATCACCTAAAAAGATAGTTTGTTCTTTAACTTCACCGGTTTCGTGAATATAAAGACGTGCTTCAACCTTTAATGGTGCCGCATAGTTAACCATTCTTTCTTTGGCTTCTTTGACGGAATATCTTGGTTCTTCAAAATAATAATTACCAAATTCTAAAGAGATATTTCCCGTAAAACTTTCAACCGGAAATAAATCTTCAAAGATTTCCTTAATGCCTTCGTTTAAGAACAATTCATAACTCTTTTTTTGAATTTCCAAAAGGTCATTTAGTTCTAAAACATTTTTTGATTTAGAAAAGTTTCTTCTTTTACGATAGTCTCCAAATTTCGTTACCTTATAAGCCACGTTATCACCCCATACACAATATTTTTTATCGACTTTTCGTCCTGTTTTATAAACAGGTCACCAATTTATGATTGTAAAGCAGAAAATTATTTTTGTCAATAAATTTATAGCAAAAAAAGTTTTTCTCATTAATTTTCGAAAAACTTATTCCTATTTCTATTTATTTTATAATAATTTTTTTTAATCAAAGGCTATTCCCCTTTTCTTAAGACCTTTTTATTATAACAAAGTCTTTTAATTTATGTCAAGGCTAAGCGATAAGGATTTTTTAATGTACCACTACCACTTGCTAATTTAGTTGTTGATATTAAATAAAAAACCGGACGAATATATTTAGAAAAATCTTTTTCTTTGGAAGCAACAAAAAAACTACCAACTATGCCCTTTTCATCAATAAAACAAGCATAATCTTTTTCTGTAGACGACCTTGTTAGTATCCATTCACTAAAATTGCTAAGCAACCAATTATTAGCCAAAATATTAGCTTGACCATAACCCGTAGGTAATCCTAAGGCTTGATCCCAAGCTTCAGGATAGGCCGCATAGCCATAATCGGAAATATACATTAAACCAATTTTACCATTAAATGTTAAATCCTCACTTGTACATTTAATTTCATCATTATTAGAATTACGACAACCATTGCTATTAACTTGTAATTTATCGTTTCCCAATTCAGCATTAAAACTAGTTAACGCATTGCCTTCATAATATAAATTTAAATACGTATTGCCACTAACAACCCATTGATGATTTACTATATTATCATTTTTAATTTTTTTATTAATTATAAGATAATTTAAATATTTATCATTTAAATTGACAATGTTTAAATTACTTTCTCGCCAATTACTAGTATTATTATTTGTTTCACTTGTTCCTTTAGAACTGTTCCAAAAATATTTATCATTAGCATCATATGCACCTGTTATACCCAATTGATTACTATTAGCGTATGTTACTTTAATTAACTTTATTTCATACTCATTTTGATTATTTTTAAAGAGACCAATAATTCGATATAAATTATCCATCGTACATTCACTACTTTTAATGTTTTCATCTAAACAAACATAGTTATGGGGATTTGCGCCACTATAACGATAATTTAAATCGCCGGCTTCTAAATTGCTATTGGGCATGCCATCATAATCGGCCTTACCATCATGAAATATTAAGGTAGTATCTAAAGACTTATTGGCTATAAGACAATTGGCAAGTTCTTGACCACGACAACGGTTACCAATATTATCAATATCAAAGTAAACATAACAACGATCCGATGATTTTGCTTTAACATAAACATTATTATCTTGATATTCTAATGTGCCACCATTTTCACATCCACTTCGATCTTTATTTAAAATATAGTCATCGCTTGGCCATGAATTATCTATACTTTCTTTATATTCGCCATTCTCATCTTCAATCATCATACTTAATAAGGTATCATCTTGAATTGAATATTTAGATAGCAAAATATCTTTTGCTTTTAATAATTTTTGTTGATAAATTATAATTCCTATAGCAAAAATTAATAATATAGAAAGAAATATAATAATTATTTTTCTTTTCATGATATACCTCTATTTTTTCCCATATTATCAAAAAAAAAAAAAAAA
>CANQCH010000016.1 GCA_947589165.1 uncultured Bacilli bacterium | reverse complement strand
GCCAAGAACACGATTGTGATGATTGTTTCAATAAACACAAATCCTTTTTTCTTCATTTTTATCTTCCCTATTCTTATCTTTTATTATAAAATATCCTCATAAAAAAAACAACTAATTTAGTTTTTATAAAAAAAGTTAATGACTTTTATCATCATTAACTTTCCCATTTACATATATAACCAATACTTTCTAAAAATTCTTTATATTCTTCATAAGTTATAGAAGTATTTTTATTTCATTTGGTGGACCGTTAGGGATTCGAACCCTAGACCCACTGATTAAGAGTCAGTTGCTCTACCAACTGAGCTAACGGTCCAAGATCTCAGTAACAAAATTAGTATAACATAGAATTTAAAAAAATTAAACTATAAATTCGTGCGTAAATATGATAAAATTTAATTGAGGTTTAAAAGATGGAAAAAAACAAATATCAAAAATTAACGAAAGAAAAAAAAGCACAAGCCCGGGCTAGATATTATAAAACACCAGCTGGTTCAGCCAATAAAATTCGTTTTACCCGGTTATTAATCTGTGGCATATTATGTTTAGTTTATAGTTTATTTTTAGTAATTTGGACTTTGATAAAAAAAGAAAACTTTTGGAATTATATTCTCGCCGGCACCATGTTCATCTTTGGTCTTATCTTTCTCGTTGGGCGGGGAAAAATAATTAGTCGCAATGTAAATAATTATTTAGGAAAGAATAAGTAATTTATTCTTTTTTTCATATTATTTAATATGAATTTAAATGAAAAATTAAAAGAATTAAAAACCGAAGATCTAATTTGGTACGTCTATTTTTTTATTGCCGCCGCAGCTTTATATTCGAATAAAGACGAACGGGAATATCTTTTATATCATAATCCGAAAGCCTATTATGAAAAAAAGACCATTAATATTTTAATTTTTTTTATTGCCTTAATTATTTATATTTATTTTGTGCTTTTAACCACTAAAAATTTAGCTAAAGCCCGGCAAAATTTTCAGCGCAAAGAATATGTTAATCGCCAAGCTCAATTAGTCGCCGCCCTTCTTTTTCTTATCGGGGGTATCATTTATCTAATCGTGGAAATTAGAGATCCTGAACCTGGCGAAGTTAGTATTATTTAAAACTATAATAACTCGTATGATTTTCTAACGTTTTCCCTTTTAATTTAGCTAAGTCACTAACAGTAAGCATTTGATAACCTTCCGTATATAAAATTGGTAAAAGCCGTCTTATCGCTTCAATACTCGTAGCATAAGAATCATGGAATAAAATAATATCGCCATCACTTATATTTTCTAGGCAATAATTAACTAAATAATCCGTATCGCGATAACGCCAATCATTCGTATCAACATTCCATAAAATAAACGGTAAATCTAAACTATTTTTGACCGTTTTATTAACGCTTCCATAAGGTGGGCGAATTAAAGTAAAATCTTGATTAATAATCGTTCTTAATTTCGCATTACTTTCCGCAAATTCATTTTTAATCGTCACAGTTGATTGCCGAGTTAAATTAGCATGCGCATATGAGTGATAGCCAATTTCATGACCACTAGCAAAAGCTTTTTTAACGGCTTCGGCCCGACTTGAAAGTAAGCGCCCCACAAAAAAGAAAGTTGCATGCACTTTATTATCATTTAAAATATCCACCAATTCTTCATTATATTTACTTGGACCATCATCAAAAGTAATGGCAATATGTTTTTTATTGGGATCAATTGTATAAGCATCTTCATTAGTATATTCCGTATCTAATGGCACTGGAAAATCTAAATATTCGGCAATTTCATTATAATTAACGGTTAAAAAAAGATCTTCCTTAACCATTGGGTCAGTTTTAACATCATAATAATAAATAATTAATGCTTTCGCCATAAAACAATAATGGGTATCTATCGCTTCCTTTAAGGCATCTGCAATAAACTTAGGATATTTTAATTCTAATAACGTATTTATTTTTTCTTTAAAAGCCGTTAATTTATTTTTTTTAATCACATCTTCCCAATTTAGTTTGGTTTTTTTCGTATAATCAAATAATTGGGCTTCATAACGGCCATCTTTAAAAGTGACAATACTCGTTACTTTTTGGTTAAAATCCGCGTTATAAACAATCTCATCGGTATTATATTTTAAAACATATTCATCTAAAGGACTTACTTTTTTCGTCATTTCTTTACGGAATCCTATTTTACTTATAATCATAATTATCGCTCCCATAATAATTAATATGGTACTTACTAATAACCAAAATTCCGTTGCTCTTTTTTTATTTTTAAAATGCATTTTTACCACCACTTCTTTACTATTTTGACCAGATTTTAACGTCTTAATCTATTTTTCTTCTTGCCGCGGGAACGTTTTTAAATAAACATCTTTTAAATGAGCGCTCGTAATATGGGTATAAATTCCCGTCGTATTTAAACTAGCATGACCCAATAACTCTTGGACACTTTTAATATCGGCGCCATTATTAAGTAAATGCGTCGCAAAGGTATGTCTTAATGTATGCGGCGTGACATGTTTTTGAATGGCGATTTTTTGGACTAATTTTTGCATGATAATTTCGACATCACTAACCTTTAAAGGCTCACCCTTTTCACTAATAAATAAATATTCATTATGATTACCTTTAAGTAATTCATCGCGGGCTTTTGTTAAATAAAGGTCGAGATATTTAGCCGCATATTCACCATAATAAACGATTCTCTCTTTACGGCCTTTTCCATAAATCCGAATTTTTTTAGCCGCGAAATCAATATCCGTAAGCTTTAGGGCACATAATTCACTAACCCGACAACCCGTAGCATAAAAAAGCTCGACTATTAAGCGATTACGCATATCAACCGCGGTTTCTAATTTTATACTATCTAAAAGCATAGCTAATTCATTATAACTTAAAAAATTAGGTAATTTCCGTTCTAACTTGGGATTCCTAATACTTTTAAAATAATTAATTTGAACATAATTTTCCCGAATTAAATAATTATAAAAACTCCGCAATGTACTTAAATGCCGCGAAATCGTACTATTTTTTAAATTATGAGCATCTAAGTATTTTAAATAATTTCTAATTTCCTGACGATTAATTTTTAAATAATCTAAATTATTTTTCGTTAAATAGCCAAAATAATTTTGTAAATCTTGTTCATAACTTTCAACGGTTTTGGTCGTATAATTTAGTTCTTTAGTTAAATAAAGCAAAAACTTAGCGATGACTGGCGGCATTACGATCCATCCCCATTAAGTCTTTAATGGCATCTTCAATACTAGCCACTTTTAAGGCTGCATCTTCCCGACTAAAAGTTCTTTTAGAAGCAAGTTCATGTCTCCATTCTGTTTTTTCACTACCATTCCAAGTAACATTAGGATCAGCTAAAGTTGCCTCATCTAAAGCAATATCACGTTCCAATTCTTGTTGTTCCGCAAGCGCCTTTTGTAACGCTTTCACTAAAAAGTGACAACTTCGCCGTTTAGCCTCTCCTTCCAAAGAATAATCATATAATAATTCGCTATATTTATCTCCTAATAAATTTTCTAAAATAGTTTTCACTTCTGGCGCGGTTAAATCCGCTCTTAAAGCTTGTTCTTTTTTCCGAGCTTCTTCATCTAAATTAAATTCTGGTAATTGATAATTCATGCTTTATCTCCTTCTAGGCCGATTCTAATATAACCATTTAAAGTTTTACCTTTGTTTAAATCTTGATTAGTAGGATAATTAATAAAGATAACTTCAAATCGCCATGTTTGCGTTACCGTACTATCAGTTTCAATAACATAATCATGAAAAATCGGATAATGACCTTCTTTACCCGTAATATCAAAACCACTATATTCGCCAACTTGTTTATATTCTAAATTGGGCACATTTTGAATTAGATTACCTTCTGGATCGTAAGCAACTAATAGTAGTTCCGGTTCACTACCTTTGGTATAAACAAAATCATTAACACTTAATTCTAAATCAACGTTATATTTATAACTGGCTAAGTTGTGAAGAGAACCCGCGATTAAAGTTGCTGAAGTTTCAGTTATCCCAACTAAACTAGGCATATTGGGGGCAAAATTACCAATATTGGCATAAAAATCAATTGGTTCGCCGGCATTAAAAACTAAAGTTTCCATAGTTGCTGAGGAAACATTTTCTTTATTTGATTCAAAAGAAATTTGTTGGCCAACGAAAAAGGCTAAAGTCGCACTAAGAGAAATAACAAAGAAAGTTAAAACAAAAATAATTAATAAAATAGTATTTTGTCTGCGGCTCATTATTCTCACCTTTCCTATTATTTAGTATAGCAATATATTTACAAGATTTCAACTAAAAAAAAGAAGGTAAACTCCTTCTTTTACACTAAATCTTCCGGTTTTAAATTGGCTAATTCCGTCGTAAATTGACTATTAAAATTTTTTAAAATTGCAAATAAAGTATCTTCTTGTTCTTCGCTTTCAACATATACATCATCATTTTCTTTTATTTGTTTAAAAATTTTATATTTACCAATTCCTTCTTCATTTTCATCTAATAACTCTGCCAAAAAATAAAGATTATCTTGATAAGTTGTTTTATCTAATAATTCGTAGGTAGAATCATCTTCTAAGGTAATTATACTTTGTATTTCCATTTTTACCTTCTTCCTAATCCTTCATTTTCTAAATCGTAACCATTAACTTCCGCGATAATTTGATCTAAATCATATTCAGCTTCCAGACTATGTGGCATTTCTTGAAACGGAATATCATCTTTAGTAAATTGATGGCCAACTTGATGTTTAGTTCTTTTTTCTTCTTCCCGAATCTTTTTCGCTTTTTCATGATTAGCTTTCTGTAATTCATGAATTTGCGCAATATTTTGATTTAAACTCGTGCGCGAAATATCCGTTAAATTAGCTGCTTTTTTATGCGCTAATTCAGATAGAATCGCAATTGGTTTAATTACCAAACTATTAAATATAGTTAATGTCGTGGCTCCCACAAAAGTTCCAGCAATTTTTAAATATCCCATTAATTTGCGATAATCACGCCGTTTTTTATTCACAACTGTTTTTTGACGAACTACTTTTTGCCGTTTTTCATTAATAACAGGTTTTACTTCCGGAGCTTTTCTTACTTCTGGAGTTGGTCTTGGAATTGGTTTTTCCTTTACCGGTGCCGGTTTTTCAGTCTTAATTTCTGGATGTTCCAAAGGTTTTGGTCTTATTGGTTCGGTTGCTTTTACTCTTGGGGTTATTTTTGGTTCATAAGTCATTTGCGATAAATCGTACATTTTATTTAGTTCTTCTACTAGCATTTTTCTTTTTACCCGAAAGGTTAAGGCCTTATCACTCATTACATAACGATTAGTAAGGATTATTTCTCCCGTTTCTCTATCTTTTTCTAAACAAAAGCCACTTGGTAATTTTAAATCATTAATATTTTTGGTGCAATATAATGTATCATCGCCCGCGGTTAAATTAAATTGCACTTGAGGATTCAATTTTTTAATTTCTGTTAAGAAAAGATTAGGCGTATAATCATTTTTAACCTTAAAGGTTAAAACTTGATTATCCATTTGCACCGTTAAAACTTTTTGCATTAAACTATAACTATAGTTAACGGGTAATTTTAAATTGCTATCTTCCGGCACAAAAATACTACCGTCTAATATATCATAATGTAATTTTAAATTTGGATTAAATAATTGTAATAAATTAAAAGCTTTTTCTTGACTGTTATGTCTCGTATCAACCAAACCATATTTTAATAAATAATCTTCATAAATTAAAACTCGATTCCCAATCGTCTTGACTTGATTTTCAATTTCTTGATCCATTAGTTTATACCAAGCTTCTAAGCAATAATGCATTTTGGGTGATAAATTTAGGCTTTCAAATTTCTTTTGAAAAGCATCCACTTCGACATCTAAAAATTGAATATAATCCGCGAATTCATATTTAGCAACATGGGCATCAACAATCTTTCGTTGCCGATTAATGCGATGTTGCATGGCTGTTAATTTTTGAACTAAATTATTTCTTTTCGTCATTAAGCCGTTGGCTTCAATTTGGCTTATTTTAGCTTCTATATTAGGATTAGTACTGTCAATAACATTAATAGCTTGATCAATTTCCCCCAATTCCTTTTTTAAAGCTTTTTCTTCTTTTAAAAGTTCATTATATGTGAAAAAAATGTCAAATTTATGGACCATATCTTCTAAATATCTTAATAATTCACTAATAACATAACGATTTTCATTGGTCGTTTTCGCCGTTTGTAACAAATTATAACCTAATTGTTTAAGCCGACTCGTTAACCGAATCATTTCTTCTTTTTTTAATTGATTGATTCTTTTTTGTTCGCGTTTTATGGCATCTAAAGCTAAATCATTTAATTTAGCATAGCGACCTTCATCGCTTACTTCCAAACCACAGTCCAAAATTTTACGATCTTTGTCCATGTCTATCCACCTTCATCTACTTTAAATTTTATCATACCAATTTCAAAAAAGCAATTTTTAACATTGCTTTTTAAAAATTTTGTAATTTTTGATTTTTATTTTTCTTCCGGCGTCAAATCTAATTCAATTTTATCAATACTATAGCCGGTAGCAACATCTTTAAGTTTTAAGTTTTCCATAAATAAGGTTGCTTTAAAATCTTTGCTAGCTAATAAAATAGCTTCCTTTAATTCCTTATTTAAACTTAATTTCAAATTTTTAATTGGCGTTTTTATCGAAACATTTTGGTTGGATTTTTCGCCTCTAGCTTGACTAATAATATCCATCATTTCATTACCATTTCTTATTTCCGCATCAAAAGTAAAGGCTAACGGTTTAATTTTCGTTAAATGAATAGATTTTTCATCATGATACAATTCTTGATATATTTCTTCCGTAATAAAAGGAAAGAAAATACTAAAATCTTGTAATAACTTATAAAGAATCGTGTAAATTGTTTTTTGGCCAGAATATCTTGGTATTACCCCAAATTCTTCGGGTCTATACAATCTATGTTTTACAATTTCGATATAATTATCACAGAAATTCCAAAAGAATTTTTCTAAATGATTTAAGGCTAATCCCACTTCATACTCATCCAAATATTTTATAAAGCCCTTTTCCATTTCTTGAAATGTTCCTAAAACCCATTTATCAATATATTCATAAGCCGTAAAATCTTTATCTTCATAATCTGTGAGGTGCATTTCAATAAATTTAGCCACATTCCAAATTTTATTTACTAATTTTTTTCCTCTTAAAAGGGTTTCTTCACTATAGACAATATCAGTTCCCAAGCGGCCTGAACCAGCCCAATATCTAATAACATCTGCCGAATATTGTTCGATTAATTGCAGAGGTTCAACTTTACTATTACCTTTGGACTTACTAATTTTTTCGCCCTTATTAGCCATGACAAATCCCGAAATCATGACATTATCCCAAGGTCGCATGCCAAAATGATAGAAACTTTTAACAATAGTATAGAAATCCCAAGTTCTGATTATTTCGGAAGCATTAGTTCTAATACTCATGGGTTTTAATATATTTTCATAGTTGTCTTTTTCCCCGTAGCGCATATTGATTAATGGCGTTACAGATGAAGTAGCCCATGTATCCATGACATCAGTTTCTGGGATAAATTCTTGACCTTTACATTTTGGACAGGCGCTTATGCTAGGCTTACTAGTTAACGGATTGACTGGTAATTCTTCTTTTTGGGCAAAAATTGGTTCGCCACAGTTTTTACAATACCAAACGGGAAAGGGAACGCCAAAATATCTTTGCCGCGAAATGCACCAATCCCACGCAATATTATTAACCCATTCTTCATATCTTGCATGCATATGTTCTGGATGCCATTTAATTTCCTGACCAATTTTTAGAAAATCAGCTTTATGATTCATAATATCAATAAACCATTGCTTCATCACGGAATATTCGACTTCCCTGCCACATCTTTCATGCGTTTGTACTTCATGTTCTAATTCTTCAATTTTAACGACATAGCCACCCTTTTGTAAATCGGCCATGATTTGCTTACGGGCTTCTTTAATTTTCATTCCTCCATAATTTGACACTTCCGGAATAATTCGGCCATCAGCCGTAAAAATATATTTTAATGGTAAATTATATTTTTTCCACCATTCAATATCAGTTTGATCCCCAAAAGTACAGCACATAACCACGCCAGTACCTTTATCAATAGCCACTTTTTCATCAGCCATAATTGGAACATCGACATTAATCACGGGAATATGAGCTGTCTTGCCAATTAAAGCTTTGTGGGCTTCATCACTAGGATTAACAAAGACACAAACAATCGCTGGTAGTAATTCCGGTCTCGTTGTAGCAATGGTAAATACTTCTCCATCTTCAACGGTTTTAAAATTAATATAATTGAATGTCGTTTTGATCGTTTTCGTTTCTAATTCTGCTTGAGCAATTGAAGTTAAACATTCGTTACACCATAAGGCCGGACTTTCTTTATGATAGCAATGCCCTTTGGCAATTAAATCCAAAAATGACATTTGACTTATTTTTATGGTCGAAGGACTTACGGTTTTATAATGAATATTCCAATCCGTACTTACGCCCATTTTACTAAATAAAGTTTGAAATTCTGCTTCATATTTATCTGTGGTTTCATAACATAATTTTGAAAACTCTTCGCGACCAATTTCATGAGCTTTCTTACCTTGTTCTTTTTCAACTAATCTTTCGCTAGGCAAACCATTATCATCAAATCCAAAGGGATAAAATATATTGTAGCCCCGTAATCTTTTATAACGTGCAATCATTTCCGTTTGAGAATAAGAAAAAATATGGCCAATATGAATTTTGCCATTTACGGTTGGTGGGGGTGTATCAATGGAAAATACTTCTCGTTGATCAGGTTTAAATTCATAGATTTTATTTTGTTGCCAATAATCTAACCATTTGGCTTCTTTTTCTTGCGCATTATATTTTTTTTCTAACATAATTCCTCCTTTAATAAAAAAAAGATGCTACCAAGGAGTGTTTTTTAACACGGTACCATCCTTATTTTAACTTTTTAGTTTTAACGCACTTCTGCTTTTTACTCCCTTTGCAACCTTCAAATAATTTCTTCTTTAGTTTGCACCAACCACTAAATCTCTTGGGAAGAAAATTATTTTACTCCTCAAAGTTCAACGTAACGAACCTATTTTACCAAATTTAATTATTTAAATCAATACTTGTTCCCATTGTGCCATCTAAATAGATAATAATTACGCCATCGGCATATTCAAAATTAATAGTTTTGTAATCACTAACTGTCGTCGTGGCTAAAATCAGACCTTTTAAATCACTATAAACTAAAACCGTATTATTATTAGTAACTAAAACGGTATAGCCATCAACTAAAGCAATATCTTTATAACTAACATTAATTGGAACTTTATTACTTTCATAATCAAAAATTTCTTTTTCATTAGTTAAAATATAATTAGGATTAAAAGCTATAATAGGCGCTAGAACCCCATTATTTTTGGGATTTCCTTCCGCATCTAAAATATACCATCGATTATCTTTAAAGGCAATAAAATTATCAGTTTGGAGTACACCATCAACCACTTTATTAGGTAAACCAATAAAATCAAAAGTATAATCAATAACATTAGTTAAAGAGTTTAGATTTAATACTCCCCATTTACCATCTTTTTTAGCAATTAAATAATTGTGATTATTAGTCGTATGATAATCCTTGACTTCACTATAGGTTATAATAGGTGCTTTTAATTTAAAACTATAAAGAATGATATTTTTACCATCGGAAACAAAAGCATAATCATTATTTTCATAATTTAAATATTCTTGAGTCCCATCAGCATAATAATTTAAATTATAACTTTCATCATCTATTATTGTTTTAACATGGCCACAATTATCGGCCCCACATGTATAATTGCCTAAAAAATTACCTTGTTCATCATAAAAATATAATCTCCCTTGGTAATAAAAATCATGATTAGGATTTTCTTTTGTAATATTTTCTACTTTACTAGTAATTTTTTGATAAATTCCATAACTTGTTAAAGGAACAAAAATTACTAATAACGCAATAATCGTATATAACGTTGATTTTTTAGTTTTCATCACTTACCTCGGTTGTTCCTATATTATAAGCTACTCCATTAATTGTTATTTGTTTGGCATTCCAATCAACTTGGTATAAACTAGCATAATTATCCGTTTTTTCCACTTTTACATCTTCTTTTATGAGCCCTTGACTGTTTAATTCATATTCATAAACATTGAGGATATAATCTTGATTAATAGTTACATAATAATTATTAAATAATTCCGCATAGACTAATCCATCGTTATATATTTTACCTTCTAAATTAACGATACCATATGTTCCATTTTGTAATGTTTTGAAAGCTTTACCATCTTGATAACCGATGATTTCACTAGCTGCCGAACCAATTGGCTTTTTTCCACCCGTAAGAGGATATAAATAATATCGATTGTCCGCTCTTTTGACTACATAATAGTTATCCATTAATTTAATTGATTTCGTAGCACCACCATTATTTTCATCTTGGAAAGCAATTAAACCTGTCACATTGTTATTTTCTAACTTTACTAAGCCATAATTACCACTGGTATTTCGAGCCATTATAACTCGATCCGCCGTTTTTTCCATACCTACTAATTCATCTTTATGATAGTATCCTGCATCAACTGCTTGATATGTTACCTTACTTTTTTTCGCGATTAAATCATATAAAACAATATTATCCGTTTTACTATCTTTAGTATCATTAATAAAGACAAATTGTTGATTAAATATTGGTAAATAACCGGTTTCACGACTAGCCACACTTCGATTTAATAAAGCTGATTCCTTGGCCACAAAACAATTAGTAAAAGTCGTGGTTGTCTTAATTACTTCGTTAGGATTACTACATTTATAAGTAGCAACTAAATTCGTTTTTCCTTCATCAGCAAAAATATAAAGTTGACCATTATAATAACTAACATTGGCATACTTACTACTTAATTTGCCTTCGTAAGCATTAATTTTGGTTTCTTCTTCACCATCAGTAATTATAACGGCCGCATCACTAGTGGCAACGGAAAAAGTATCAACTCTTTCAACTTCTTTATTATCCGCATTGAAAATAACTTTTTTCACATAATTATCGCTACTTAAGGAAATGCCTTCATAATTTAGTAAATCTAAATTTTCGTCATAAGCATATAATTTACCTTCCTGAACTGCTAAGACATAACCATTTTTAAAACCTAAATAATCACTACTTTTACTTAAAACTTTATTTCCGTTATAGTCATAAAGGAAATAATAATCACTATCTTTAACACTTAAATAATTATCATCAAAGTTTTTAATATCTCCTTTAACCGCTTTTGTTACACTTTTACCACTAAAATCAATTAATTGCGAATTTTTGCCCGTCTTAGCAACTAAAAGATCAGTCTCGGGAATTAAACCAAGATAATCATATGTAAAATCAACTTCCTCATTAACTTCATTTTTTAAACTAATAATGCCATATTTATTTTGAGTATCTTGGACCATTAATGTAAATTCATTAATTAATTTAACGCCTAAATATTCACCAATAATTTCTTTGGTTTCAAGATCATATAATTTTACCCCACCATTAGCTTCTTTATTATCATAAATAAAGACATAACGATTATTTAAAATATCACTAGATTCCTTTAAAGGCTTACCATCTTCATATAATCTTTTAGTTACATCAAAATCATCATCACTATTATAATAAGCTACATAACATTTAGTTTCATTTTTATTTTCACAACTGTATTCGCCTAATTCCTTTTTATTATCATCTAAAAAGATTAAGGTACCATCTTCATACCGATAATTATTTTTTTCCACAATAACTTCCGGTTTTTCTTCTGGTTTAGTTTTTTCTTTTTTAAATACCAAAAAGTATAAAAGAAGGCCTATGACAATAAGGAAAAATAAAACAATGCCACCAATAATTAATATTTTTTGGCGCTTACTTAAATTAGCCCATTTATGTGATTTCTTTTTTTTCTTTTTTTCGGGTGTTGGATTTTCAATGGGTTTAGCATCGTACAAGGTATCAGTATTTTCTTCATCGGTGATCTCAATTATTTCATTATTATCCGTTACATCCGTAGTTTCATCTTTTAATTCTTCTTCCATAATAGCCTCCTATTTTGTTTAAATTATATCATTTTTCCTTTTACTTGTAAATTTATTTAAAAAAGTTAATGCCTAACATTAACTTTTTGCTTTACATGTATAACCATTTTGTTCTAGTTCTTCTGAAAATTCTTGAATATTTCTTTGATATTCTGTTAAATCTATCTTTTCATCTCTAATATATGTTATAGTTAAATTTTTATCGTCATATGTTGGATTATTTACTTTTTCATACATTTTAAATCCTTCATAATTGTCTTTGTCAACATATTTAATACGAGTAAAAAAGCTTCGTGATTGAACAATTCCTTCACTTACTTCTATTTCATCTAAATTATAAATTTGATATTCTTCATCTTGCGCAAATGGCATTATACAAGTTACAATCCCTGTATAATCTGCCTTAATTGCTTCCTTATCATTATTATCACTGCTATTATTATTATTATTATTATTATTATTTTCAATTGGTTGCCGATTATTTTCTAGATTATGATTTTTTTGAATTATCAAAACAATAACTAGTATCAGAATTATTAACAAAAATCCAATTATCATTATTTCATCGATTCTTTTTTTCTTTTTCATTTAAGCCTCTTAACCAAATTTATAATAATACTTAGCACTACATTGTTTTGTATCACTGCCGGAGCAACTTGATTCATTATAACCTTTTGAACAATTTGTCCATGATCCCCAGTGAGCCTCTGTATAACCGCTTTTACAGTAATAACTTCCCCATGATTTACAAGTGGTATTTATCCATGTACGATATCGATACATATCACATTCACATTGACCTGAAGGGCTTGTCATTGCATGGCAATTTGCTAACCAATGCCCATTAAAAGTTGTACCAGAAAGGCTGCAGGCACTCGGATTTCTATAGTAAGTTATATAATCGCTATATGAATAATAACCATTCCAACTTTTACAATTTCGAGTATAACCGCCTGAACATGAAGCATCTACCCAGCTACGAGTACAACTATTATACCAATTTTGACCTGATACCTTTGCATTACAAGTATTACTATTCCCAGCATTATCTACTACCGTAAAGGTATTTGTTCCAACCGTTGTTGATGTTGTTGTACTTGGATTATTAGTGCCCCCATTACATGTTTTTATTCCTGATGGTCCACTATCTGTACAACTTATTTTTAATGGTACTCCCCCTTCATATCTTGTTGCTGTTCCATTATGAGCAACAGTACAACTTGGGTTTTGTTTATCAATCTTACTTTTAAAACATTTTACTGGTGAAGTTGTTCCCGTTCCATTATGCCGA
>CANQCH010000015.1 GCA_947589165.1 uncultured Bacilli bacterium | reverse complement strand
ACATTAGCACTATATGTTAAGTCATTATTTCCATTACATTGCCTTGTATTTACAATATTTCCTTGCGTATAGCAATTATTACTTGATTCTGTTAATTTATAATTGCCTAGTTCGTAATCATAAACTGCTCTGGCGTCACCAGTATCTGAATATCCTCCTACTTGCCATTTATGTTCTACTACCATGTTTTGATATGTCGGATCTATGGCATTATAAAATTTTTCATTTAAATTTCTTGTATTTAAGTTACTATCTTTCCACATATTTACGTTATTATTATTACCATATACCGCATGACTACTATCTGTATTGTTCCAGTAGTAATATCCATAATTCTTAAGTTTTCCTTTATAATTTTGTGTATTTTGACTACCATCATTTTCATAATATGTCCCATAATAAGAACTTCCTTGATAGGTGGAATCTCCTAAATCAGTTGCAGTTGCCGCATCAGCTTTGATTATTTTGGCTTCATATTTTTCATAATCTTCACTTGTATCATCTTCATTTTTAAATAAGCCTATGATTCGATATAAGTTCTTATAATTTGGATCTGTTCCTTCATTTGAGCAATCACCGCCAAAGCAAACATAATTATTGGGATTTTCTCCCACAAAGCGATAGGATAAATCATCAGCTTCTAAATTACTATTGGGCATATTCTCATAATCAGCTTTGCCATCATGATAAATTAAACTATTATCTTTATTTTCAATTAAATCACAAGCAAGACTTTCTTCATAATTTAAAGCGCATCTATTTTCAAAATTATCAATTGCAAAATAAACATAACAACGATCCGAACTACTGGCTTTAACATAAACATTGTTATCTTGATATTCTAATGTGCCCCCATTTTCACAACCACTTCTATCTTTATTTAAAATGTATCTTTCGCCTGGCCATTCATTATTTTTACTTTCTTCATATTCCCCATTTTCATTTTCTATCATCATACTAAGTAAAGTTTTATCTTGAACAGTATATTTATTTAACAAAATATTTTTTTCATCTATTACAGTCAATAAATAACTAATTATTCCTAAAGCAACTATTAATAATATAAATAATAAATATGAAATCATTAAATTAAACTTTTTTGTCATGGGCCATACCTCTATTTTTTCCCATTTTATCAAAAAAAAAAAAAAAAGTCAATTGACTTTTTATAATGATTCGATCTCTTCTGTTTTAGACGATTTACCAATGAAGGCATTTTTTAAATTAACATCTTCCTCATCAATATCATCTTCGACATCAATGACTCTAAATATCTCATCGATGGAAGTTATACCTTCAATTACTTTATCTAAACCATCTTGTAATAGGGAAGCAACATTTTCTTTTTTATAAACTAATTTCCGTAATTCTGCTTTCGGAGCATTATTAACAATGGCATCCCGAATATCTTGATTGATAATTAGGATTTCATGTAAAGCCGTCCGACCTAAATAACCATGGATACAATCATTACAGCCATTAGGGGCATATATTTTAGCAACATCTTTACCTAATGCCTGCTTAAATAATTCTTTTTCAAAGGGGGTTGTTTCTCGTTCTGTTCGACATTTAGGGCAAAGTTTTTTGACTAATCTTTGGGAAATAATCCCCGTTAAAGCACTACCTAAAAGATATCTTTCAACATCCATATCTAATAGTCTTTCAATCGTAGTTAAAGAGTTATTAGTGTGGATCGTCGATAATACTAAATGCCCTGTGATACTAGCTCGAACCGCAATACGAGCCGTTTCGTTATCTCTTATTTCCCCAATCATTATAACATCTGGGTCTTGCCGTAAAATACTTCTTAAAGTATTACCAAATGTTAACCCAATTTCACTCATAACTTGAACTTGGTTAATTCCCGGAATTTTCATTTCGACCGGATCTTCAACGGTGATAATATTGCGTTCCACTGTATTTAAAATTTGTAACATGGCATAAACGGTTGTTGATTTCCCACTACCAGTTGCCCCAGCAACCATAATAATACCATTCGGTAAACTAATTAATTTTTTTATTTTTTGTAAATTAGCTTCGGTTAAACCTAAATGATCTAAACCTTCACTACTCATTTTATAATTTAAAATCCGAATAACAATTTTTTCCCCATCAACAATGGGTAAACTAGATACCCGTAAATCTAGGTCAATATCTTGGGTTAAATTCTTTATCGCCCCATCTTGAGGAAGACGAGTTTCGGTAATGTTCATGCCACTGATAATTTTAATTCTGGTCAATAAATTTTTCTTTACAAAATTAGGAACTTTGGCATATTCTAAAAGTTCCCCGTCAATCCGAATCCGCACATTTAGGGCTTCTTCCGTGGGGTCAAAGTGAATATCGGACGCATTACGATTGATTGCATCAATAATCATTTCATTAACGATATCCACAACCGGTTTATTTTCATAGTCAAAATCTCTAAACATGAGTATCACACAATCCTTTATTCTTTAATTATTATACACTAAAATTTTTCTGATAACAATATGAAATAAAAAAAATAAGTACCTTTTTAAATTTTAAGCACTTATTTTTGCTTTAATTAAATTTTAATATTGACGACCAAAATAGACTTTAGTTAACGCTTTTTGCCCACAGACAACACAATTACCATCTACCTCTTCATCCGCAATCAAGCAGCGTGATTTTAAAGTCGTATCGGCTTTAATTTTATTTTCACAAGCTTCATCCCCACACCAATTAACTTTTATAAAACCGGATTTAGTTTGGGCAATGTTACAAAATTCCGCATAATCATGAGCTTCGTAAATCATGCTATTTCGTCTTTCTAAAGCCCGATTATACATATCGTTTTGCATTTCGACCATTAAATTTTGGATGGTCGGGATAATATTCTTAAAATCAATAGTCATCTTCGTTAAAGTATCCCGGCGAACTAACGTCACTTTATTTTCTTTTAAATCTCTGGCGCCCAACTCCACTCTTATTGGGTAACCTTTAACTTCGGCTTCGGCAAATTTAAAACCAGGAGTTTTATTGGCATTATCGACTTTATAGGTAATATTATTTTCTTTTAATTGGTTTTCTAAAGCTTTTAAGGTTTCATCTACGTCGCCAATTGGAATAATAATAACTTTCCAAGGGGCTATTTTAGGGGGTAAAACTAAGCCATTATTGTCACTATGCGTCATAATTAAACCGCCAATCATTCTGGTTGTTACGCCCCAGCTCGTTTGATATGGGGTTGCTAATTCATTATCTTTATTAACAAATTCGATGCCAAATGCTTTGGCAAAATGTTGCCCAAAATAATGACTGGTCCCGTTTTGTAAAGCATAACCATCATACATCATAGCTTCAATGGTATAAGTTTCTTCGGCCCCGGCAAATTTTTCTTTATTCGTTTTCTTTCCCGTAATAACAGGCATAGCTAAATATTCTTCTTGAAAATTCTTATATATTTCCAACATTTGTAAAGTTTCTTGGCGCGCTTCCGCTTCGGTCGCATGCATTGTATGACCTTCTTGCCATAAAATTTCCCGGCTTCTTAAAAAAGGCCTTGTTGTTTTTTCCCACCGGACAATGGTACACCATTGGTTATAAAGAAGCGGTAAATCCCGATAAGAATGAATTATTTTTTTAAAATGTTCACAAAATAAAACTTCACTCGTCGGCCGGACACACATTCTTTCTTCTAACTTTTCTTTGCCGCCATAAGTGACCCAAGCCACTTCTGGTGCAAAACCTTCCACATGTTCTTTTTCTTGATTTAAAAGGGATTCGGGAATAAACATGGGCATTTGAACATTTTCATGGCCTGTTTCCTTAAACTTTTGATCTAAAATGTGAACCATTTCTTCCCAAATAGCATAACCCAAGGGTCTAATAATCATACTGCCTTTAACGGAAGAATAATCCACTAAATCGGCTTTCATACAAACATCGGTATACCACTTGGCAAAATCATCGTCTCGATTCGTAATTTCTTTAACTTCCATTTTAAGCCTCCGTATCAACATCAAATTCTTTTAATTCATTATTTTCCGTTAAAATTTCGTTAACTTTTTTTGTCGCTGTATTTAATTTTTCACTACAAAATTTAGCTAATTTCATTGCTTCGGTGTATTTATTAATGGCTTCGTCTAATTCCACATTACCACTTTCTAATTCTTTAACTATTGCTTCTAATTCCGCTAAGGCATTTTCAAATGATTTTTCCATTTAATTCACTCCATTTCTCTTCTCATTTTGTTTTTTTATTTCTTGAACTTCCGCTTTTATTGTACCATGGGCAAAGCGAATGTCAATTTGATCTTTAATTTGTAACTCTTTACTACTTTTGATTACTTGATTATTCTTTTTAACTAAAGCATAACCTTTATCTAATATATTTAACGGATTTACGAGTTTCAACGTATTAACTAATAAATCATATTTAGTTTGTAAGGGTGCTATTAATTGATAAGGATTTTGTAAAATATAGTTCATTTTTAAATTTTCAAATCGTCTTTGTTTATCCCCAATAATATTTAAAAAATTATTTTTTAAGGTGGTCATTAAATTTAAATATTTTTGTTCTTTAACTTCGTAAATAGCCATGGGATTTTTTAAAACAAAACTATTTTTAAAATTTCGTAACGTAATAAATTTAGTATTAATCATGCTTTTAATATTTTTATTAAGTCTTATTTTATAATTAGCAATTAAATTATTGGTATCAATAATAGTTGGTACCGCCATTTCCGCAGCCCCTGTTGGAGTTGGGGCCCGTAAATCAGCAACAAAATCGGCGATTGTCCAATCAATTTCGTGTCCGACTGCCGAAATAATGGGCGTTTGGCATTCATAAATGGCCCGAGCCACAATTTCTTCATTAAAAGCCCATAAATCTTCGATTGAACCTCCACCCCGACCAACAATGATTGTATCAACGCCAAAGCTATCAGCCTTTTTAATTTGTTCCACAATATTGGGGGCTGCACTTTTACCTTGAACTAAAGAAGGAAAAAGAATAGCTTGACAGATAGGATAGCGTCTTTTAATCGTCGACATAATATCTCTTACCGCAGCCCCAGTGGATGCTGTAATAACTCCAATTTTTTCAGGATATTTAGGAATTGGTTTTTTATGTTCGGGATTAAATAAACCTTCACTAGCTAATTTTTTCTTTAACTTTTCATATTCAATATAAAGAGCGCCTAAACCATCAACCGTCATTTTTTCAACATAAATTTGATAACTTCCTTGCGGCGCATAAACGCGTATACGACCTTCTACTAAGACATTCATCCCATCTTCTGGGACAAAGTTAAGTAAGGCGGCATTGGGGGCAAACATAACGGCATTAATTCGAGAAGTATCATCTTTTAAAGTAAAATATAAATGTCCCGTCGTATGATTTTTAAAATTACTAATTTCGCCTTTTAAATATACTTTATATAAAAAGGAATCTTGATCAATAATATTTTTAATATAATTATTTAATTCACTAATTTTTAAATATTTATTTTCTTCCATGACTATATTCCTTTCCTACTTCCATTATTAAAGCATAATTTTCTTGATATTCGGCGATTAAATCAGCTTTATCCAGAATTTCAACTAAGGGACAAACCCCATTGGTATAAATAATTTTGGTATTTTCAATTTCTGTTAAAATATGTGCATAAAATTCTGGTGTTAGTATTTGCATTAATTCTTGCCAAATGGTAAAACCAACTTCTTTAGTAATGGCAAAAAAGCACCTTAAATCTTCGCTAATGGCTTCCCTTCGTCTTACATCGTAGACCTTTTTCTCTGCAAAAAGAATATCCTTTCTTTTTTGATACCATTTGGCACCATCTTTCATCATCGAAATATTATGCAAAAAATGATCTAAATGGTATTCATTATCTAAAACGGCAAGCGCTAATACTTCCGTTTCCGCTTCATTAAAAATGATTCCCCAGTTTCCTGGTAAGCGATCCCAATTTTCCATTAAAATATCGTATAAATACATTTTTAAGATCTCCGGATACAATTGGGAAAATTGTTTTACTAGTTCGGGCTTATCTTGAAATTTAGTTTGCCAAAATTGCCAAATGCCATATAAAGAAGAACTATCGTTACGTAGTAGGCCTAAATCACCAGCCGTATAAAAATGACCTAAACTTGCTATATCTTCACTAACAATATAAACCTCACTTTCATCCGTTAAATTTGGCATCACGATATAAATATCGGGACTAATTAAACCAATTTTTTTTAAAATTTGGGCATTAATTAGTTCATTAATTGCTAAATCATACCCATTTAATCTATTTTCGGAATCATAAGCTTTTTTCACATAATATTCGCCAGCCGAAAGTTTAACTTTTTGGGCCGTTTCGATTTTTTTAATTAAAGACATGTCATCTTTGGTAAATTTCATTCTTTAATTATCCTATCTAAAACGGCATTAATCATTTTGCGAACATTTTCATCACTATATTTTTTAGCTAATTCCACAGCTTCATTAATAACCACAACCTCGGGAGTATCCATATAGGTTAATTCATAAATAGCCATTCGAAGAATCGCGGCTCCACTTTTATCAATCCGGTCAATTGTCCAATCTTTCATATATTTATTAGCTAAAGCATCAATTTTTTCTTTATAGGTAACTACCCCAAAAACAATATCTTTAACAAATTCATTATCGATTGTTAAATTTTCTTTAATGATATTTTCCACTTCATACGGGAGTTTTTCACTTTCAAAAATATCAATTTGATATAAGATAATCATAATTTTTTCTCTTAATTCACTGCGAGTCATTGCCATTTTAGTTACCTCTTTCTCTAATAAAATTATAGCAAATAATTTTTAAAAAGCATAGTAAAATAAATGTTAATTATTCTTTTACTTTTAAATCTAAATCAACATTTCCCTTGATGCCATCTATTTTACCAATATTGGAAAATTGCCAAATGGCAAAGTTCTCATAAGAAGTTTTATCGGTATAATGAGCTAACCAAATATGATCATATTGTTCCGTAAAGAAATTTTCTAAATAAAACTTACTACCATAAATGATACCTGTATAACCTGCATCTTCAACCGTTTTAATGAAAGTTTTAGCTATTTCATTTAAATCATGAAAAGTTAAATGATAACTATTCCACGAACTCCAATTTTCCCAATCAAAAGCGATAGGTAAATCTAACTTAGCTTTATTTAAAGTTTTAATAACCCATTTAGCTTCGGTTTTGGCTTCTTTTATATTTGAAGCCTTACTGTAAAGATACACACCCACTTTTAAACCGGCTGCTTGCGCATTTTTTAAATTTTCTTGAAAATAAGGATCCAAAGTAATTTCTGAACCAATTTGAGTTTTATGACCAATTCTTAACATGACAAAAGTTGCTCCTTCCTCCCGGACTTTATTAAAATCAACTTTTTCTTGCCATTTTGATACATCAATTCCAAATTCGTAATTATCCTGTTGATATTTTTTAATCGCTTCCCTAAATAATAAAGGTTCTGGCATTTTTATATCATTACTACTATCAGGTTCCTGTTTTGGATCATAGACTTTTAAATTTAAATGATGATTATTTTTATTACCATAATGATCTGCAATCACAATCGAAATATCATAATTACCCACTTGGGTTAAATCATAATCACCTTTAATTTGACACTCTGGATACCGATCATAATTATCGGCATAAATTACTAAATCACATAAATTAAGGTCATCATTAAGGGCTATCTTTTTAACACTACCTCCAAATATTTGGGGTTTTATTTGATCCACTACCTCATAAGTTAAAGTCGTTTGATAAATTTTATGTTGATATTTAAGCTTCACAGTTTGCTTTTTCGCCCCTAAAGTATTTGTTGAAAGCTTTTCTTGCCCATTTAAAATAGTAGCATTAGCATCCGTAATTAAATCATTTAAGGTTAAAGTATCATAGACATCTACCACTTGCTTATAATTAAGTCTGACGGCTTTTGGTAACCGTGGCGAATAAACAAAGCAAATTAACACCAGTAAACTTAAAATGGCACTGCCAATTAATAATCCCCAATTTTTTCTTTTCATTTGGCCTCACTATTATTATAGTTTATTTTTTTTATTTAAGACTTTAATGTCTTTTACGAATAAGTTTTGGTCCCGGACAATTTTCCCGATATTCTGTTTCTTCGCAAGCCCGGGAAATTTCTTTGTTTAAGTCCATAATTTCTTGTTGCACTAAAACCCGCGATGTCGTATTGTTTAGAAGTTGTTCATTTTCTCTTTTAATGGCTTGATCTAAAGCTATTACTTCAGGGCTATTAGCAATATTATTCATGGCTTTATCTCTTTTAGCTAAATTTTGGATAAAAGTTTTAACATTAAGAACTTCATCAGCTAAAAATAAAGCCCCCGCGCCGATAGTTAAATATTTTAAGATGGGTTCTATTAATAACTCTTTTAATGGCGCGAACCAAATAAGAGTTAAAAACATTCCTAATTCGATCGTTAATGATATAAATGGTAATAAAAGATTATATTGCCGTTTAATAGCATTTTCTTGATGTAAAATTAAAGCATTTTTTTGTTGCCATAAACTTTTTAATTTATGATTTTCTTGTTGATCTTGACGCTCTAATTCCTTTCTTAATAATTCAATATTTTCTTGCCGTTGCAAAGAAGATATTTGACAGTTTTTTTCTGGCATTATTAATCACCTAATTTAATTATAACATCATATTTCGAAATCCACAAAAATAAAATGATATTGGAAGCTTATGAATAAAAATAAATTTGATAAATTATTATTTATTGCCATTATCGCAATTAGTATTTTTGGTATTATCATGATTTACTCAGCTAGTAGTATTTGGGCCAATTATAAGTTTCATGATTCTTTTAAATTTGTTAAATCCCAAAGTTTATTTTTTATTTTGGGTTTAATCGCGATGCTTATCTTAGCCAAAATGGATTATCATTTTTGGGAAAAGAAAGCTAATTTAATTTTGTTTATCTGTCTTACACTACTAATCTTAGTTTTAATCCCGGGAATTGGGAGTATTCGCAATGGTTCCAGAAGCTGGTTTGGTTTTGGCGGTCTCGGTATTCAACCCAGTGAATTTGCCAAAATTGGTTTAATTATTTTTGTCGCCAAATATTTAGCCAATAATGAACGCATTATTAAAGATATCAAAAAAGGCGTCTTGCCGTTACTAACTATTATCGCCCTATTTTTCTTTTTAATTATGTTAGAACCAGATTTTGGAACTGCGATGGTCATTATTTTAACCTTAATTATTATGATTTTTATCTCCGGCGTTAAAGTTTCTTTTTTTCTTAAAATTGGCTTTTTGGGTTTATTAGGCATTGTCGGTTTAATTATAATTGCGCCATATCGGATGTTAAGAATTGTATCTTTTCTCAACCCCTGGAGTGATCCTTTAGGCAGCGGTTACCAAATTATTCAATCATTATATGCCATTGGTCCCGGGGGCTTACTCGGTCAAGGCTTTTTACAATCCCGGCAAAAACAATTTTATTTACCCGAACCCCAAACTGATTTTATTTTTTCAATTATTTCGGAAGAATTTGGTTTCTTAGGTATTTTAATTGTAACATTCTTTTTAGCCTTTATTACTTATCGAATTATTAAAACTAGTTTAAAAGCTAAAGATTTATTTGCCAAATATTTAGATTTTGGCTTAGGAATTGGCATCATTATTCAAGCTCTTTTAAATATTGCGGTCGTAATTGGACTTATTCCTGTCACCGGGGTAACGCTTCCCTTTCTTAGTTATGGTGGTTCTTCTTTACTTGTCAGTATGGCTAGTATAGGAATTATTTTAAATATTTCCCAAAATAATTGAAATATGGCTGATACAAACACTATTGCTTTATCAATTTTAGTTATAAAAAAAGAAGCTTTATTTAGCTTCTTGGGCATGCTTCTTAACCATATCATAAAATTTAGCATAAGTTACATTCATGTATGGTAATAGCCAAAAATAAAGGATACCAAAAGTAAATACTGCTAAAATGGCCCAACCAATAAAACTTAAATTTAAAATAAAGAAATCCAGTTTGTAACCCCGCATCATAACTTTACTTTGGCGGATGGCTGCTAAAGGACTAAGTTCCGGATTATCAATTATTACGAAATTGGTCATCATATAACCATAAGCCGCCACAATACCAGGAATCACTAATAATAAAGACCATAAACTAGTAAAGATGACAATTAATAATTGGGCAATTAAATAAGTTAAAACTAAAGAACCATGTTTAAATAATTAATTAATACTTACATCTTCATCCCGAGCTATTTTTAAAGTTATACTATTTAAGCCAATGACAAATAAAGCACTAAGAATAAAGGTTAGGATTCCTAAAAGGACACTAATAAGATATTGGTTAGTTTGGATATGATTAAGAACGTAAAAACTAATGCCATCAATTGCTAAGATTACCAACACATAAATAAGCATCGCACCAATAAAAGTGCCATATTTCCCTTCTAAACTTTTTTTCGCGGCCATTTTCAATTCTTGTCGATTCATGTTCTTCCCTCCTATTTAATTTTATTGTATTTTTTTCTTTTTAAAATTGCAAGTTGTTCACTATGATAAGTATAACTAAACATATCAAGACAATATACTTTTTCAATTGTATAATTTTCTTGGAAAAAAGCTAAATCCCGGGCAAAAGTTAAAGCATCACACGATACATAAATAATCATTGATGGGAGTTTTTCGCTAATAATTTGTTTGGTTTTTGGTAAAATACCTTGCCGTGGGGGATCAATGATCCAAGTATCAAAATTGTCCTTTAAATTGGCTACCCGTTCTTCCACATTGCCAACTTCAAAATGGGCATTAGTTAAATTATTTATTTGGGCATTTTCCCGAGCGTCAATAATTGCGTTAGGGACTATTTCAATACCAAAAACATTTTTCGCTTTTAAGGCGGCCGATAAACTTAAAGTACCAACCCCACAATATAAATCTAAAACCCGACTATCTGGCTTAATTAACCCTGTGATAAATGAAAATAGCTTGGCAGAAACTAAAGGATTAACTTGAAAAAAAGCATCATAACTTACTTTATAGGCTAAATCATTAATTTTTTGAATTAAATAATCTTGACCATAAACTTTTTCTTTATTAATAATTAAACCCTTTATGGTTACATTTTTTAAAAAGGTTTGATAATCGATATTATCTGTACTTTCGACGTTAACTAAGATATCCCCTTCGCTATTTGTTCTTAATGTAATTTCGCCAGCCTTAATTTTTAATAATTTTAAATGAGAAATAAGTTCATTAAGACTCGTTTGGGCAAGGGCACAATTATTAATTGGAATTAATTTTTTCGTTTTAAATTCGTAAAAACCAATCTCGCCAGCAATTACTTTTAAAGTAATTTTATTGCGATAATTTTGTGGTTGGGGATTAGATATAAGTTCGATTGGCACTTTTATTTTTTGCCGCGTTAAAATATCTTCTAACCGTTTTAATTTATAATCTAAAGTATCTTCATAGCTTAAATTTTGTAACTGACATCCTCCACATAAAGCATAATATGGGCAAAAAGCTGGTTTTCGGGATGGTGATGGCGTAATTAAATTAACTAACTCCCCCGTTTGATAAGTTTTTTTCTTTGCTTTTAAAACAATATTTACCACATCACCCGGCACTGTCTTGGGAATAAAAGTTACGATTCCTTCCACTAAAGCAATCCCCTGGCCTTGATGGTCTAAACGTGTGATTTTTGCTTTCATAATCTCACCACTTAAAATTGTATCATGTTTTCCTTAAGGAAAAAAGGTTTTAAAATTTAGGTAAAATGTAATATAATGAAAATACGAGGTGTTTAATGAAGATTGGATTATTTACGGAGGTATATCCACCATATGTTTCGGGTGTCTCCACTAGTGTCAAGATGTTAAAAGAAGCTTTAGAAAAAATGAACCATACGGTTTATGTCGTAACGGCCAATTTAGATAAGGCTCGGTTAAAATATGACAAAGATGAAAGAGTTTTATATTTACCCGGGATTAAAACCGGTATTTATGAAACGAGGCTAACAACTGTCTATTCACGAAAAGCTTTAAAAATTATTAAAGATTGGGATTTAGATGTTGTGCATTGTCAAACCGAATTTGGCGTTGGGGCTTTTGCTCACGTCGTCGCCAAAAAATTTAAATTGCCCGTTGTGCATACATATCACACTTTATATGAAGATTATGTCTATTATGTCACGCATGGGCATTTTGATAAATTAGGCAAAAAATTAGCCATCAAATTAACCCAATACTATTGTGATAAAAAATGTGATGAATTAATTGTGCCGACAGCCAAAATTGAAGATTTATTTATTAATAAATATGAGATTAAAAAACATATTCACGTTATTCCGACGGGAATCGATACCGAAAGATTTCTTCTAACTCCAGCCTTAGAAAAAAAAGTTACGAAATTAAAAACTAAATATAAAATTAAAAAAGATGATTTTATTATTGGGACGGTTGGCCGCGTAGCGATTGAAAAAAGTTTTGATAAAGAACTGCAAGCCTTCCAAAAACTTTTAGAAATTATGCCAAAAGTAAAATTAATGATCGTGGGTGATGGGCCCGAAATAAAAAATTTAAAACAAATGGCGAAAGATTTAAATATTGCCGATAAGGTTATTTTCACTGGCAAAATACCTTATGAAAATATGCCCGAGTATTACCATTTATTTAATATCATGACTTCTTTTTCCATCACGGAAACCCAAGGTCTTACTATTATTGAAGGTTTGGCCGCCAGTCTACCTATTGTCTGCATTGACGATGAATCATTTCACGAAATGGTGGAAGCTGATTACAATGGCTTTTTCTTTACCAACGAAAAAGAATTTATTAAAGCGGCCATTGAATTAATTAATAAACCCGATATCTATTATGAAATGGCGATTAATGCCAAAAATAGTATCTATAAATATTCTAAAGAAGTTTTTGCTTCCGAAGTCCTAAAAGTTTATCATAAAGCTATAGAAACGAAAAGAAATCACCAAGCGTGATTTTTTTAAAGGAAAAGATTGTTTAAAAGGACCAAAAATGCTAAAATATTTTCTTCAAGAAAGGAGTTAAAATGAAAAAATTAAAGGAATTTAAAACCATTTTTCAAATGGCTAGACAATATAAAGTGCAAATAATGTTTTGTTTCGGGGGCATTTTTATCAGTAGTATTACTTATGCTTTAGTTGGTTATTTAAATGGGAGCGCCTTAGAAGAAATAACAAAGTTAAATTTAACTAATGCCTTATTATTTTTATTAATTTACTTAGGGGTGGAAATAATCGGGGGCTTGTTAGAACGTTATTCCTTTGCTAAACTATCAAAAGTTGAAGTAAAAATGGCTCGAGAAAGTTCTTATCGCACTTACCAAAAAGTTTTAGCTTTACCGGCCTATGCTTTTGAAGAAAAAACCAGTGGCGAATTTATCAATCGCATTACCAATGATACCGAAACTATCGTTAATTCTTTTGATCAAATATTTGATATTATTTCCCGGCTTATTACATCATTTATCATCTATATTTATATTCTCCTTAATTCTTATATCATTGCTTTAGAAATCGTAATTTTTATTATTCTATTTGCTTTGGTGG
>CANQCH010000014.1 GCA_947589165.1 uncultured Bacilli bacterium | reverse complement strand
GGCAAAGATAAAACTTTATTTTATCATGATGGTAATAGTATAGATAGTAATAGTGACTTAGAGGCCGGCGATAATTCTTATCGTTATAGTGGCCCAAGCGCAGAAGTCAATAATTATGTTTGTTTAGATGGAACGACTAATGAAGGACCATGTCAATCCAATGATGATTTATATCGGATTATTGGTTTATTTAAAAAAGAAAACGATGAATACGAATTGAAATTAATTAAATATGATTATGCTACAAAAGAACAATTAGGCATTACAGGTGCTTATAGTGGTAGTGCCTATAGTAAAGGCGATACTTATTATCAAGGTAATAATTATGCTAATGTCGGTGGTTATTTTTGGACTAGTAACGACAATTATAATAATGATTGGAATAACAGCACTTTAAATAATACCAATTTAAATGGAGATTTTTTAAGCTACTTGCAAAGTAAAGGTATTGATACCAATAATTTAATTACTAATCATCAATGGCGGATAGTGGGAATGAATGATACTTCCTTTGCTATAAGCGATTTTTATAAATATGAAATGGGAATTGTTGATTATGTATATTCACCTTTACCAAATGAAGTAATTACTCGCCAAATTGGTCTTATGTATATAAGTGATTTTGGTTATGCCGTTGCACCGTCTTTTTGGAATACTCCATTATATATGCAGGATACCGTAATTATTAACAATTGGTTATATATGGGTTTAGAAGAATGGACAATTTCACGTAATTCGGCGACATTTGTAACAAATTTAGCAATTAGTATAAACGAAGTTGGTAATGCAGTAGGAGGAGCTCCTTATAATACAATTAATGATCATGCCTTTAGTGTTCGTCCGGTTTTTTATCTTTCCTCATTAGCAAAAATATTAAATGGTTATGGTGAAAAAACAAATCCTTATCGTATAGGCTTAAGTTAATAAATAAATTTTAAGCAAGTATTTTTGTAAAAAAATGCTTGCTTTTTCATATAATTTAGTGCTAAAATTGTATTTGTATGACTGCGTGGATGTGCGAGGTTACTGATACACTAGGATAAGTTGGTAAAATTATTTATAGGTTTCAGAGAACTTGTACGGAGTATGTCTATACTAGATATAGGCGAAAGGAGGACATGAAAAAATGTCAAATAACAAAGTGCGAATCAATTTAAAAGCTTATGATCATCGTTTACTTGATGTAGCAGCTGGTAAAATTGTGGAAACTGTGAAAAGAACAGGTGGCGAAATCTCTGGACCAGTTCCGCTTCCAACAGAAATTGAAAAAGTTACTGTATTAAGAGCGGTTTATATATACAAAGATGCTCGCGAACAATTTGAAAGAAGAACGCATAAGCGGTTAATTGATATTAAAAATCCTAGTAAGGAAACAATCGATGCATTGAACCATTTAGATTTACCAAGTGGTGTCGACATCAAAATTAAATTATAGAAAAGGAAGGTATTAAAATGAAAGGAATCTTAGGACGCAAGAGTGGTATGACCCAAGTATTTACCAAAGATGGAAAATTAATTCCTGTAACGGTAATTGAAGTTGAACCTAACATTGTTATGCAAGTTAAAACTAAAGATACTGACGGTTATGAAGCCATTCAATTAGGCGTATTTGAAAAGAAAGAAAAGAAAGCTACGAAATCAGAAGTAGCAAGAGCCAAAAAAGCTAGTACAACTCCTAAGCGCTTCTTAAAAGAAATAAGAGGTGTTGATACTGCTTACAATGTAGGCGATAAATTAGGAGCCGATGTATTTAGCGTTGGCGAAGTTGTTGATGTAACCGGAACTAGTAAAGGTAAAGGTTTTGAAGGGACGATTAAACGTCATAATCAACATCGCGGGCCAATGACCCATGGTTCTCATTATCATCGGGCAGTTGGTTCTTTAGGTACAATGTTACCAAAAAGAGTTTTGAAAGGGAAAAATTTACCTGGCCATATGGGTCATGAAACCGTTACCATTCAAAACTTAGAAATAATTGAAGTTAATCCTAATGAAAATTATATTTTAGTTAGTGGTAATGTGCCAGGAGCCAAAAATTCTTTAGTATTAATTAAGAGTGCCGTTAAAAATTCACGGAAAGTTAGTGCGAAAGAAATAATTAGTTATGCCGAAGAAACGGTAGTGGATGAAGTTGTGGAAGAAACAGCAACTGAAAGCACTAGTGAAGAAGTAACCGAAACCGTTACGGAAGAAGTAAAAGAAGAACAAGCCGAAGCAGAAAGTCCTGCGGAAGTAAACGAATAGGAAAGGAAAAGAAAAGATGGCAAAAATAAGTGTTAAAAACCTTAATGGTGAAAAAGTAAAAGATTTAACTTTAAATGACGCTATTTGGAACATTGAAGTTAATGATGACTGCCTAAAGAAAATGATTCGTTTACAACTTGATGCAACTCGTCAAGGAACGAGAAAAACTAAAAATCGCAGTGAAGTTTCTGGTGGTGGTAAGAAACCTTGGAGCCAAAAAGGTACTGGCCGGGCTCGGCAAGGTAGTATAAGAGCTACGCAATGGCGTGGTGGTGGTATTCCTTTTGGCGTTGTTCCAAGAGATTACACTTTTAAAATTAATAAAAAGGAAAGAGTTATCGCTTTAAAAACAGCTTTAACTTATAAACAAAAAGAAAAAGCTTTAGTAGTTATTGATAATTTAACTTTCAAAAGCTTAAAAACGAAAGATGCTTTAGCGGTTTTAAAAACTTTAAAACTTGCGGAAGCCAAAACGTTATTTGTAACGAGTGATGAAAATGAAAATCTTTATATGGCAACAAGAAATTTAGGCAATGTCGCTTGTTTAATGGCTGATGAAATCAACTGCTATGATATCGTTAATGCTGATGTCTTAGTTTGTGATGAAGCCGCAGTAAAAAATATTGAGGAGGCGCTTAAATAATGAAACATTATTCAGATATTATTCTTGCACCCGTGATTACCGAAAAATCAATGGCCGCAAGAAGCGCTAATGTATATACTTTCAAAGTTGTCAAATCAGCTAGTAAAGAAGACATTAAAAAAGCAGTTGAACAAGCTTTTAATGTTCAAGTTGAAAGTGTTAATACATTAAATACAAAAACAAAGAAAAGAAGAGTTGGAAGATACTCTGGAAGAACAAAAGCTTATAAAAAAGCAATGGTTACTTTAAAAGCCGGTTCTTCTATCGAAATATAGGAGGTATATAAATGGCAATTAAACATTATAAACCAACGACTAATGGTCGCCGTGGGATGTCAACTCTTACTAATGAAGAATTAACAAAAGCCGAACCAACCAAATCTTTAGTTAAAAGTCTTGGTCGGACGGGTGGCCGGAATAATCAAGGTAAAATGACTGTTCGCCATATTGGTGGCGGAGCCCATAAAAAATACCGGGTTATTGATTATAAAAGAGATAAAGTCGGAATTACAGGTCGGGTAGCTTCCATTGAATATGATCCTAACCGGACTGCGAATATTGCTTTAATTAATTATAAAGATGGCGAAAAAAGATATATTATTGCGCCTAATGAATTAAAAGTGGGCATGATTATTGAAAATGGCCCTGATGCTGATATCAAAGTTGGTAATGCTTTACCACTTGCCAGTATTCCGGTTGGTACAACCGTTCATTGTATTGAACTTCAACCCGGAAAAGGTGCTGAAATCTGTCGGAGTGCCGGAACTAGTGCCCAAATCTTAGGCCGGGAAGGTAAATATGTTTTACTTCGGTTACAATCTGGCGAAACTAGAAAGATTTTAGGTACTTGTGTAGCAACTGTTGGTGTTGTTGGTAACGAAGATGCTAAATTAGTTAATTTAGGTAAAGCTGGTCGGAAAAGACATATGGGTATTAGACCAACCAACCGTGGTTCTGTCATGAACCCTAACGATCACCCTCATGGTGGTGGCGAAGGACGTGCTCCTGTCGGCCGGAAGAGTCCAATGACTCCTTGGGGTAAACCAGCTCTTGGACAAAAAACACGGAAAACGAAAAAGGCTTCTGAAAAACTTATTATTAGTAGGAAGGCTAAATAGGAGGATTAAATGGCAAGAAGTTTAAAAAAGGGACCTTATGTAGAAGAATCCCTAATGAAAAAAGTTAAAGCCATGAATGAAAGTGGCAAAAAATCTGTTATTAAAACTTGGTCAAGAAGATCAACAATTTTCCCTGAATTTGTCGGTCATACTTTTGCCGTTCATAATGGTAAAGAATTTATTCCTGTTTATATAACAGAAGATATGGTAGGTCATAAATTAGGGGAATTTAGTCAAACCCGTAAATTTGGTGGCCACGCTGGTAATAAGTAGGAGGAAATATGGAAGCATATGCAATACATAAAAATGCTTTAATTAAACCCAGACTTGCACGTATGACAATGGATTTAATTAGAGGCAAAGATGTGAAAACTGCTCAAGGTATTTTAGAAAATACCAATACCAAAGCAAGCCGTTTAATTTTAAAAGTTTTAAATTCGGCTGTCGCTAATGCCGTTAATAATAATGGCGCCGATGCCGATAAATTAAGAATTAAAGAATGCTATATTAATCCGGGAACAGTTTATAAAAGAATTAAATTTGCATCACGCGGTCATGTTGATCGTCATGATAAAAGAAGCAGTCACATAACCATTTGTGTTACTGATGAAGAAGGAGGTCGAAAATAGATGGGACAAAAAGTTAATCCAATAGGATACCGGCTTGGCGTTAATAAAGATTGGCAATCTAAATGGTATGCTGATAAAGATTATTCTGATAAATTAATCAAAGATGTCAAGATTCGGGAATACTTAGAAAAAAATCTAAAAGATGCGGCCATTGCTTCAATAATTATTGAACGGAAAGGCAAACGTTTAGAAGTTTCAATCTATACGGCTAAACCTGGTGTTATTATTGGCCGGGGTGGTGAAGATATTGAAAAACTTCGGAAACAAATTGCCAAATTAATTGGTGAAGAAGTTTATATTAATATCGTCGAAGAAAAAAATCCGGATTTAAATGCCATGCTAGTGGCGAAAAATATTGCGAGTCAAATCGAAGCGCGGGCCCCATTTAGACAAGCCCAAAAAAGAGCTATTCGTAATACGATGAAAGCTGGCGCTAAAGGTTGTAAGACTGCTGTTTCAGGCCGTTTAGGTGGCGCAGAAATGGCTCGAACCGAAGGTTATACGGAAGGAACAGTGCCTCTACATACCATTCGGGCTGATGTTGATTATGCGATCGCCGAAGCTAATACGACCTATGGTAAAATTGGGGTTAAAGTGTGGATTTATAAAAACGAAATTTTACCAAGTAAAAATAAAAAACTGGTGAAGGGAGCTGAAGACCATGTTGATGCCGAAAAGAACTAAATATCGGAAATCTCATAGATTAAGTTATGAAGGCAAAGCCAAAGGTAATAAAGAATTATCTTTTGGGGAATATGGCTTAAAAGCTTTAGAAGGTGGTTGGATTTCTGCCCGGCAAATCGAAGCCGCCAGAATTGCCATGACCCGTTATATGAAACGTGGTGGTAAAGTATTTATTAATATTTTCCCACATATGCCTAGAACTAAAAAACCACTTGAAACTCGGCAAGGTAAAGGTAAAGGTAACGTTGAAGAATGGGTAGCAGTTGTTAAAACGGGCAAAATTATGTTTGAAATAACCGGTGTTGATGAAGCAACCGCTCGAGAAGCTTTAAGATTAGCTTCCCATAAATTATCAATTAAAACTAAATTTGTGAAAAAGGATGGTGATTCTCTTGGAAATTAAAGACCTAAGAAAATTATCTGATGAAGAATTAGCAAAGAAAATTAAAGAAACAAAAGAAGAATTGTTTACTAAAAGAATGCAACAAGCGAATGGTACTTTAGAAAAACCTGTTCAACTTAGAACTTTAAGACGTGATGTTGCCAGAATGAAAACAATTTTAAATGAAAGAAAAAAAGAAACTGTTAGTGGAGGTGTTAAATAATGGCAGATAATAAACCAGTGTTAGTGGGAAAAGTTATTAGCGCAGGTAACAATAAAACAATTACTGTTTTAGTTGAAACTGCCAAAAAACATCCCCTATATAATAAAAGAGTTAAATATTCGAAAAAATATGCAGCTCATGATGAAAATAATAAAGCAAAAGTAGGAGATACAGTAAAAATTAGAATGACTAGACCATTATCAAAAACTAAAAGATATGAACTAGTAGAAGTTTTAATTGATGCTGTTATTCTTTAGGAGGTAAGCTTATGGTAATGCAAGAATCAAGACTTAATGTTGCGGATAACAGTGGTGCGCGGGAACTTTTAGTCATAAGAGTTATGGGCGGATCAAAAGTTAAATATGGTAACATTGGGGATGTTGTTGTTGGTACAGTTAAAAAAGCTATCCCTAATAGTCCAATTAAAAAAGGTAAAGTAGTTAAAGCTGTTATTGTTAGAACTGTTGATGGTGTTAGACGGGCTGATGGTTCTTATATTAAATTTTCCGATAATGCTTGTGTTTTAATTAAGGATGATAAATCCCCAGTAGGAACTCGGGTATTAGGACCGGTAGCTAGAGAATTAAGAGAAAAAGATTATATGAAAATCGTTTCTTTAGCACCTGAAGTTTTATAGGAGGATACATGAAAGTTAAAGTTGGAGATACGGTAAGAATTATTGCCGGTAAAGATAAAGGCAAAGAAGGTAAAGTAATTAAAACTTTAAAAGCCAAAAATAAAGTCGTAGTTGAAGGTTTAAATATCATTAAGAAACATTCTAAACCAACTAATACGAATGATAAAGGTGGCATTTTTGATATTGAAGCCCCTCTTCATGTATCAAATGTAAAAGTTATTACGGATACCAAAGCTAGTAAAAAAGCGGAAAAGAAAGAAACCAAAGAAGTAAAAGAAGTAAAAACAGTAAAAGAAACAGCTAAAAAAACGACACCAAAAGAAAAGAAAGAAACGGCGCCTAAAGCTCGTAAAACAGCTGCAAAAGCGCCAAAGAAAGCGAGTAAGTAACAATGAGTAATTTTAAAGAATTATATAATAAAGAAATTGTGCCAAGTTTGATGAAAGAATATCAATATTCTTCTGTCATGGCCGTACCTCGTTTAGAAAAAATCGTTATTAATGTTGGTGTTGGTGAAGGTAGCAAAGATGAAAAATTCATTAATGCTGCTGTTAAAGATTTAGAATTAATCACGGGTCAAAAACCAGTTGTTACGAAAGCTCATAAATCAATCGCTGGTTTTAAGATCAGAGAAGGTCAATCTATCGGGGTTAAAGTTACCTTAAGAGGTGAAAATATGTATTACTTCTTAGAAAAATTAATTCGGGTAGGTTTACCAAGAGTTAGAGATTTCCGTGGTGTATCAGCTCATTCATTTGATGGCCATGGTAATTACACAATTGGGATTAAAGAACAATTAATTTTCCCAGAAATCGAATATGATGAAGTTGTTAAAGTAAGAGGAATGGATATCGTTTTTGTCTCAACCGCAAAAACGAATGACGAAGCCAAGAGTTTATTAAAAGGCTTTGGAATGCCATTTAAGAATTAAGGAGGAAATTATGGCGAAGAAAAGTATGATTATTAAAAATAAAAGAACCCCTAAATTTTCCACTCGGGCCTATACGAGATGTAATCGTTGTGGTCGCCCTCATGCTGTGTTAAAAAAATATGGTATTTGTCGTATTTGTTTTCGGGAACTAGCTAATGAAGGAAAATTACCTGGCGTTAAAAAGTCAAGTTGGTAGAAGGAGGAATAATAATGTTTGTACAAGATAAAATTGCCGATATGTTAACTCGGATTCGGAATGCTAATCAAATGAAGTATCAAACGGTAGAAGTCGTTGGTACAAAAATGACTTTAGGCATTGCGGAAATTTTAAAAAGAGAAGGTTTTATCGCTGATTATGTCTATGAAAAAGATACGAAAGGCGATCGGCTTACATTAACTTTAAAATACGGTGAAAAGAAAGAAAAAGTTATTACCGGTTTAAAAAGAATTAGTAAATCTGGTTTAAGAGTTTATGTTAAAGCTGATGAAGTTCCTCGTGTTCTTAATGGTTTAGGTATTGCTATTATTTCGACTTCTGAAGGTTTAATGACAGATAAAGAAGCCCGTGCAAAAAGGTTAGGAGGCGAAGTTCTTGCCTATATTTGGTAAGGTTATATGAGTAGAATTGGTGAAAGAAAATTAACAATCCCGGCAAATGTTACTGTAACCGTTGATGGTAATGAACTTGTGTGCAAGGGACCTAAAGGCGAATTAAATTTAAAAGTTGATAATTTAATCGAAGTAAATGTAGTTGATAATGTTGTGACTACGAAACAAAAAAAGGCCTCTAAAAGAGCAAATATTATGCAAGGAACAATGAATTCTTTAATTAATAATATGCTTATTGGAGTGTCAAAAGGCTTTGAAAAATCACTTGAAGCCGTTGGGGTTGGTTATCGGTTTAATGTGGCCGGTAATAAAATAACTATTAATGCTGGTTATTCTCATCCGGTTGTAATTGAAGCCCCTCAAGGTATTACAGTTACAAGTGAATCAAATACCGAAATTACTTTACATGGTATTGATAAACAAAAAGTTTCCGAATTTGCAGCTAACCTACGTAAAGTAAGAGAACCAGAACCATATAAAGGTAAAGGTATCAGATATAAAGATGAACATGTACGTCATAAAGACGGAAAGAAAGCGGCATAAGGAGGTTAAGTTATGATAAGAAAAGAATCAACAAATAAAGCTCGGCAAAGAAGACATCTTCGGGTGCGGAGAACGGTATGCGGGACAAAAGAATGCCCAAGATTAAATGTTTTCCGTTCTAATAATGGTATTTATGTCCAAGTTATCGATGATGAAGCCGGTAAAACCTTAGCTAGTTCATCTAATCTTGAATTAAAGATTAAAAATGGTAGTAATATTGAAGCTGCGAAAGCAGTTGGGAAAGATATTGCTGCAAAATGTTTAAAATTAAAAATTAAAAAAGTGGTTTTTGACCGCGGTGGTTACCAATATCATGGTAGAGTTTCTGCCCTTGCTGATGCAGCAAGAGAAGCGGGACTAGAATTTTAAGGAGGACGCATGAGAAATCAAAAATTTGACCAAAAGAAAAGTTTATTAGAAGAAAAAGTTATCTCAATTGGCCGCGTCACGAAAGTAACGCAAGGTGGTAGACATTTTCGTTTTTCCGCTACGGTTGCCGTTGGTAATCGCAAAGGTTTAATTGGTATTGGTAATGGTAAAGCTAACGAAGTGCCTGAAGCTATTAAAAAAGCTTTACAAGCAGCCCAAAAGAATGTGGTTAAAGTGGCTTTACTTGATAACCGGACCATTCCCCATGAAGCAACTGCCAAAGTTGGCCGTTCCGTTGTGTTATTAAAACCAGCTAAAGAAGGTCGCGGTATTATTGCCGGTGGGGCCGCACGGGCAGTCCTTGAACTTGCCGGAGTTAAAGATATCGTATCTAAATCACTTGGTTCTAATACCCAAGTAAATGTAGCTAAAGCTACTTTAGATGCCTTATTAATGCAAAGAACTCCCGAACATGTTGCTGAATTAAGAGGCAAGAAAGTTGAGGAATTATAAAATGAAATTAGAAAATTTACCAAGAAGTAATGAAACAAAAGTAAGTAAAAGAGTTGGTCGGGGACCTGGTTCCGGCATGGGTAAAACTTCTACCCGTGGGGAAAAGGGTCAAAAAGCTCGTAGTGGGGCTTCCATTAAAGCTTGGTTCCAAGGTGGGCAAACTCCTTTACACCGTCGAATTCCAATTCGCGGTTTCAATAATAAAAATTTCACTGTTCGTTATGCAACTTTAAACTTAGCGGATTTAGAAAAATTCTTTAATGATGGTGATGTTGTAACACCAGAAATCTTAAAGGAAAGAAAAATAATTAAAAAAGAATTAAACGGCATTAAAATTTTAGCTGACGGCGAATTAACTAAAAAATTAACCGTTAAAGCGCATCGTTTTACGTCAGCTGCTGTTACAAAAATTGAAAACGCTGGTGGCAAAGCTGAGGTGATTTAAAATGTTTCGTGGTTTTTCCGAACTTTTTAATAAAAATAATAAAGATATTCGTAAAAGAATATACTTTACGCTATTTTGTTTAGGTGTCTTTTGTTTAGGCACGACGATTACAATTCCTTGGGCTTCCGTTGTTTATGATAATTTAGGATTTTTAGAAATTTTTAACTTAATGTCAGGTGGCGGGTTAAGAAACTTCTCCATCTTTGGTTTAGGGGTTTCTCCTTATATTACCGCTTCCATCATTACCCAATTATTACAAACCGATATTTTTCCTTATTTTAAGGAATTAAAAGATCAAGGTTATGTTGGTCGTCAAAAAATAAATAAAATAACAAGGTATTTAGGTATTATTATTGGTTTTGTCCAAGCTTATGTTTTATGCGTATTTTACCTAAAAGGTGCCGATGTCTTTACAATGTTAAAAACGGCGTTAGTTATGACCGCCGGGACCGCCTTCTGTTTATGGATGGGCGATCAAATTACTACGAAGGGAATTGGCAATGGACAATCAATGCTCATTATGGCTGGGATTATTCAAAGTATGCCAGGGGTCTTTACCGGCGCTTATGAAGGTTTAGTCACAGCAAGCGAAAGCTTATGGATGGGTTGGTTATTCTTCATTTTGTTTATCCTCGTCTATATTTTAATTATCGTGGGGATCATTTGGGTTCAACTAGCCGAAAGAAGAATTCCCATTCAATATGCAAATCGCAGCAATAGTGCTTATGGTGCGCAACAAAGTTATTTACCAATTAAAATTAACTCCGCAGGCGTGTTACCAGTCATCTTTGCTTCGATTATTTCCACTATTCCGGCGACAATCGTTGGCGTAATTGGTAATCAAGGCGCAATAGATTTTGTTAATAAATATATTAATAATACGTCATTAACTGGTTTTATTCTTTATATCGTCTTAATCTTTATTTTTGGCTATATATATACTTTCTTCATTGCAATGAACCCGGAAGAAATGAGTAAAAATGTTAATGAACGCGGTGGTTATATTCCTGGGATTCGACCTGGGGCTGATACCACTAAATATATTGCTAATTCGTTAGGTAAATTAACGACGGTAGGTAGCATCTTCTTAATTATTTTAGCCGCCTTACCAGTCTTAATATCAAACTTTAGTAATTTACCACCTAATGTATCTATTGGGGGGACCGGAATCTTAATCGTTGTTGGGGTGGCAATTGAAACTTATAAACAAATCGAAAGTGGTCTTGTCTCAAGAAGTTATTCTTCTCGGAGAAAGAGATTAAAATGAGAAATGTTATTTTAATTGCCCCACCAGCCGCGGGCAAAGGAACGCAAAGTGAATTATTAAAAAAAGAATATGGTTATGAACATATTTCGATGGGCGATCTATTACGGCAAGAAATCGCGGCGAAGACGCCAGTTGGTTTAAAAATTGCCGGGATTATTGAATCCGGAGCACTCGTTGATGATGATTTAACCATCACATTATTAAAAAATAAATTACAAGAAATAAAAGGGAAACATTACTGCTTAGATGGTTTTCCCCGCACCATTTATCAAGCCCAAGAGTTTGATAAAGTGCTTGGCGAACTAGGTAATGAAGATTATGTGGTATTATATTTAGATTTAAATGAAGATGTTGCTTATAAACGAATTGCTGGGCGCTTAATTTGTAGCTGTGGTAAATCGTATAACATCTTTGAGGAAAATTTAAAACCGAAAGTGGCAGGTATTTGTGATAACTGTGGAAAAGAATTAGTAAAACGAAGCGATGATAACGCCGAAAGTTTTAAAACGCGTTATCAAGTGGTGTTAGATAATTTTGGCCCGATCAAAGAATACTATGCGCAAAAAGGTAAATTAAAAATAATAGATGTTGATCGTGATGTTGATTTAATCTTTCACGATATCATCGAGGGAATTAAGAATGATTAGTATTAAAAGTGAACGCGAAATTAATTTAATGCGGGAAGCTGGTAAATTTAATGTTTTGGTTATGCAAGGCATTAAAAAACATATTAAACCGGGAGTTACAACCAAAGAACTCGATAATGTGGCTTATAAATTAATTAAAGAATATGGTTGTGAGCCTTCCTGTTTAGGATATGAAGGATTTCCGGCATCGGTTTGTATTTCGGTTAATGATGAAGTAGTTCACGGAATTCCCAATCATCGCCGCCTTAAAGGTGGAGATATAGTTTCTGTCGATTTGGTCTTATCGTACCAAGGCTATCATGCTGATGCGACGAGAACTTATATTGTTGGTCAAGTTACACCAGAAGTAAAGAATTTAGTTACCGATACCGAAAAGGCTTTTCTGGCCGGGGTTAAGGTAGTTAAAGCGGGAATAAGAGTTCGCGAAATTGGGCAAGCGATTGAAAAATATGCCCATGAACATGGTTTAAGTGTTGTGGAAGAATTAGTTGGTCATGGCATCGGTCGAGAAATGCACGAAGATCCCAATGTCGCCAATTATGATGATGGTAATAACATTCGGCTTAAAGCCGGGATGACAATTGCTATCGAACCAATGCTTAATCTTGGTAGCAAAGAAGTATATCTTGATGATAATGATTGGACGGTTAAAACCATGGATGGAAGGCCATCCGCACATTATGAAAATACTGTACTCGTAACCGAAGATGGTTATGAAATATTGACAGGAGATTGAATATGGGAAAAAATAAAGATAAAATTGAAGTAGAAGGCAAGGTCATTGAAGTTCTAAAAGGCGGGATTAATTTTATCGTTGAATTAGAAAATGGCCATACTGTAAACGCCTACGTTTCTGGTAAAATGCGCATGAACATGATACGTATTTTACTAGGGGATACTGTTACAGTAGCAATTTCGCCTTATGATTTAACACGTGGGATTATAGTTTGGAATAAGAGATAGGAGGATATTATGAAAGTTAGACCATCTGTAAAAAAAATCTGTAAGAAATGTAAAATAATCAGAAGAAAAGGAAAAGTTCGGGTAATATGTGAAAATCCGAAACATAAACAAGTACAAGGTTAGGAGGAAAAATGGCAAGAATTAAGAATATTGAATTACCCAATGAAAAACATGTTTGCATCGGTTTAACCGCTATTTATGGGATTGGCCGTAATTTAGCTTTAACCATTTGTAAAGATGCCCAAGTTGAGTCATCCAAAAAAATTAAAGATTTAACCGAAGATGAAATTGCTCGGCTTCGGAAAGAAGTTGATAAATACTCAGTTGAAGGTGATTTAAGAAGAGAAGTACAAATGAGTATTAAAAACAAAATGGAAATTAATTGTTATGAAGGGATTAGACACAAAAAAGGTTTACCAGTAAGAGGTCAAAGAACTAATCGTAATGCTCATACGAGAAAAGGCCGGGGTAAAGTAGTGGCTAATAAGAAGAAGTAAGGAGACGAAAAGATATGGCTTATAATAGAAGAAAAAGAAAAGTTAAAAAGAATGTTCCGGAAGCGGAAGCTCATATTCATTCCACTTATAACAATACTATCGTTACCATTTGTGATAAAGATGGTAGTGCTATAAGTTGGTCATCTGCTGGTCGCATTGGTTATAAAGGTAGTAAAAAGAAAACTCCTTTTGCGGCTGGTTTAACATCTGAAGCGGCTGCTGCTGCGGCTTATGAACAAGGGGTCAGAAAAGTTGATGTATTTGTTAAAGGCTTAGGTCCTGGTCGCGAAAATGCCATTAGATCTTTACAAACCGCGGGTTTAGAAATCACCAGTATTACGGATGAAACCCCAGTTCCTCATAATGGCTGCCGCCCACCAAAAAGACCAAGAAAGTAATAAATAGAGGAGGACTATAGAAATGATAAAATTTGAAAAACCAGAATATAAGATTACAGAAAGCCAAGAAAGTAATCATTATGGCAAATTTGAAATTGAACCTTTAGAAAGAGGTTTTGGTACTACCATTGGTAATGCTTTAAGAAGAGTTTTATTATCAAGCTTACCTGGTAGTGCAGTAACGGCTATTAAAATTGATGGCGTTATGCATGAATTCCAAAAAATCGAAGGTGTCGTTGAAGACGTTACAACCATCGTTTTAGCTATTAAAAAATTGGTGGTTAAAAACCATTCGGAAGAAACGAAAACCTTACATTTAACGGCTTCTAAAGAGGGTCCTGTTACGGCTGGTGATATTGCTAAAGATGCCGAAATTGAAATTATGAATCCGGATTTAGTCATTTGTAACTTAGTTAAAGGTGGCAAAATTGACATCGAAATGACGGTTAATAATGGTCGGGGTTATGTTCCAGCTAGTGAAAACAAAAAATTATTAGAAGATACCAAAGTCGGTGTTATTGCTATTGACTCATCTTATTCGCCAATCGAAAATGTTAAATATGAAGTTTTAAAAACCAGAGTTGGACAAGATGAAAACTATGATAAATTAGTTATGGAAGTATCAACTAATGGCCGGATGACTCCCGAAGAAGCTATGGCTCTAGC
>CANQCH010000013.1 GCA_947589165.1 uncultured Bacilli bacterium | reverse complement strand
GTATTTAAAGGTGATGATTCAAAAACTTCATCAATATTTTTGGTTATTTCTTGAAAATCTTTAGTATCATACTTTATCTTTTGAAATTGTTTTTGTAAACTTTCATATTCCATAGCCCCAATGTTATTATATAAAACCACATTTAAAATCGGATGGGAAAAAAATTCATTAGGATTTAATGGCGAATATAATTCATAAAGATAGTGCTTGACATCTTGATTAACTTTAACAAAAGTTTTAATTAAACCAACCGCTTCTAAAGCTTCCCGCGCTTCCCGAATATTTTTTAAAGGGCACCGTAATAAACTCATTAAATGATGATGATTTAATTCGCGCGATAATGCTTTATTAAGTTCTAAATCATTCCATAAAGTTAAATATAAGCTGATGGCTAAATGGCCCACGATTGGTTCATAAAAAGAAAGTAAGACTTTTTTATCAAATTCTTGCAAAATGGTACGATTACAAACAACATATAAATCGGCCGGTAAGATTGTCATATTTTCCATCTTTCTTTCTCCTTTGTTCTATCATAACATAATTTTCCCATTTCGGCACCATTATAAATGATAAATGTATAATTACTTTTTTTAAAAATAAAATATTACTAGGAGGTCTTAAATGACAAAATTAAAAATTTATTTGAAAGCGATTGCTTTACCCGTAATCTGTGGGCTTGTTGTCGGTCTACTTACCCGTGGCGCCATGGCTAATTTTAAATTATTAACAAAACCTTTTTTAGCCCCACCAGCTATTCTTTTTCCTATTGTGTGGACTATTTTATATATTTTAATGGGTGTAAGTTATGGGCTTTTGAAGGCCAATAATGCGAATTCACTTGTTACCGAAAAAAGTTATTATGCCCAATTAATTGTTAATCTTATTTGGCCAATCATATTCTTTGTTCTTGAGTGGCGCTTTATCGCATTACTTTGGATTATCTTATTATTAGTCTTAGTTATTAACATGGCTTATCAATTTTTTCGCCAAGAAAAAATCGCTGGGTTACTCCAAATACCATACATTCTTTGGGTTATGTTTGCCACTTATTTAAACTTATTTTTCTTCTTACTTAATCGCTAAAGGATTGTTTAATCCTTTTTTTATTTAATTAAAATTTGTTTATTGATTGCTTTTAAATAATTAGTGGCATCTAGTTTTTCCACCGTAACTTTAAATAAATTGGGATTCCCGGCGGCATCTATCACATAATCGGTGTTGTTAATGTTACCTAAATATAGCAAAACATGCCCATCTTGGTATAGTAAACTAGGATAATTTTGCCTAATTATTTGCCGTTTTTCTGCTAAAGTTTTATTTTCTAAAGTAATTATTTCTCCAACTTTACTTTGATCAGCAGTATTTCGCGGTAAAGTAAAGCCAAAGGTTTGGTAGACATTTTGAATAAAATCGGAACAATCAACGCCATAATTTTTACTTCCCCAACTATAAGGAGTATTTTCGTATTTTAAAGCTTGAATAATTACATTTTGGGGAGTATACGGTAAATAACCTTTTGTGGCATCTTTAAATTTAAGGATCGTAGTATCTCCATCCGGCAACTTTACTTCATAACCTTGGTGGGTTATTTTCTCTAAAGGTAATTTTACCCCCATATCTAAAATCGTCGCATTTACTTTTATCTCCCTAGCCGTGATGACCACGAATTCTTGAGGTTCACTAAAAAAGGTGAAAGTTTCCGGCGATACCTTTATCACATCGGCTGCTAAAACCCAACCATAATAATCCGAGGCTAAAACAAAGAAATATTTTTGATCATGGCTTGCATGCAAAATTAAAACAGGCGTATTAACACTTAAAGAACTTTCTTGTAAACGATCAAATTGACCACTTTTAGTATCCGAAAAAGTGATGCTCGTCGGAAATGATCTTAAATTAGTCCGTTTTTTAATTAACGCTTTTTGGCCTTTTACTTTAGCCGGAATATTTAAAACATTCGTATTTGCTAAAATACTATCTACTTGGGATTTAGTAATTAACTTATTTTGATTATATTTAGGTAAAGCCGGTAAATGATAACTATTAATTAAATTTTTTATTTCCGTTTGAGAATAATCTTCTTTACTTAAATCATATAACTTTGTTGTTTTACTTTGCATTTTAGCATTATACTGACTAATTTCCGCAGCCGAAAGCATAATTTCATTCTCGGATAAATTTGCTAAAAATGGCATGGCCTTTTCCGGAATATTACTCATCAAAATAACTTTGCCTATGAAAAGGAAAAAAAGTTCTAAAATTTTAGCCATGCTATCACCTATTATATTTTATAATAGAATAAACTTTTAAAACAATCTATTAACATAGCAAAATTAAACATTAAAAGACTTTATTCGGCAAAAATGGTGTTTTTTTATTATTTCTTTTCCGATAAATAATTGTTATAATAGCTCTTGTTATAAGAGTTATTATCATTAAAGAAGTCCTTGACTTTGCTAGAAATCTAGCCTAAAATACTAAATATAAATTACTTTATGTTACGTAAAGTAATTTAATTATCGACGGGAGTTGGTAGCCCCAGCCTAGCTTCGGCGGTCATAGTTAGCTATGATTACGAAAAATTGAAGGTACTTTGCCTATTTTCATAGGCTGCTACTAAGGACTTATCTTTATGATAAGTCCCTTTTTATTAGGAGATCAGATGCTAGAAGAATTAATCAACACGTATGAAAAAATAAAAAAATATGTTTTTATAATTGATCGAGGTAATAAAAAAGCCATTGTTATTAAATTTAATAATGATAATTTTTATCATTTAGTGGGTTTACATAAAATAAATATAGATATGTTCTTTCCCAAATATATAAAATCTAAAGCTAAAAAATATAAATATATTAAAAACAATATTGCTAAATTTAATAATATTTTAGAAAATCAAGCTCAAGAAAAGCAAGAATTGTTACTGCGAATCAAAACCTTTTATAATATTATTGATTTATTAACTTCTAATAAAAATACAGTTTTATATAATTTAAAGGAAAAGATTATATTTAGTTTATATAATGGTGACTATGGATTATATAAGTCATTTAATGATATTTATTGTCTTTTAGGTTTAAAAATTATTGTGGAAACCAATGATATAATTACTTGCGTTCCCCAAAGTTGGATGACAAGCAAAAGACAAAATCGCTTGGTTTCTTTAAAAAAACCAATTTATATGAAAAAAATTATTAAAATACCTAGTAATCTATATGATAAAAATAAACAATTAAATGTTATAACTTAAAATAAAAAAAGTCCGTATTATCGGACTAATTTTTTAATTGGTGGAGAACGTGGGATTCGAACCCGCGACCCCCTGCGTGCAGGGCAGGTGCTCTAGCCAGCTGAGCTAGTTCCCCAAAAGCAAGATTATTTTAACATAATCTTTTTAAATGCGCAACACTTTTTTTAATTAGTTATTTTCATTAATTTTAATTAAGCCGCTTTCTACTTCTTCTAGGGCCCGCCCTAACGCTCTTTTATTGACATATTCATTTTCTTCTTTTTGTAAATAACCATTTTCCAAAATTTGTTTACTTCTTTGTGAAGCAACATGCACTAATTTGTACTTTGAATCTACAATCGTTAATAATTTGTCAATTGAGGGATATATCATTTTACACACTTCCTTACATTAATATCATACTAAATTTGACAGAATTAATGCAAGCAATTGACTAATTTTTGACAGTATTTTGACAAAGCTTTCTTAAAGCATCTAAAATAACGACCATTGCCCAAGTATCTTGTTGACAGTAATCAATTAAAGCTTGATACATTAATTGGTATTCTTCTTTACTCATTTTATGATAATTGGCATAAGTAACAATGGCTTCGGTACCATTTTTAACTTCTAAATTAGCATAAGATAAATCACTGAAAACCGGTAAAGTCTTCTTTATCGAATAAGAACCACTTAAATCTTTATGATAATAATTAGGTAAACTACTCCGTTCTTTATCAAAACCTAAAGCTTCGTATAAATCACTTTTCGTATTTACTAACCACATTAAATCAAAACCCCGATCATATATTTTCATTAATTTTTCTTTATATTCAGGAAAAATATTGGCTAATTCTTTAATTCGGCCCTTTTCAAAAGCCACATTTTGCGCAAAAAGAGTCCCTTTATCACCATCAATATATTTCACTAACATTTTAACTAATTCTTCGCGTTCATCTTGATTATTAGTTTTTGCTAAAAAGATATAATTATCTTTGAATTTATCACATTTACCTGGTTCATTTTCAATATGCAAACTAAATTCAAATGGAGATTGCATATACGGTTTTTCCCCACGAAAACGAGGTAATGGACAAGGCATTGTTTCGAAATCTAAGTGATAAATAGGATATTTTAATTCTTTTAAACCTTGGCTAATTTTTTCCGCATCAATATATTCTTTATTAAATTGCACGGCATCTCTTTGAATAAAATGTTTCGGATTATGAATCCAACTTTCCGGAATATCCAGCATATTTAAATAACCTTGATTAATTAATTCTAAACCTTTTAAGGTTTCCCCTTCATCATTTTTAAAACCAAAACCATTATTTAAATAATTTAAGCTAGAATTTTTGGCCGGAATATTTTTCCCACAGATTGCGCTTAAAAAAGGACATTCCTTCATTTTTTTGCGTTCACACCATACGCCCATCGGAACGGCATTGGCATTTAAATTAAATAGATACCGTTCTAGTTTTTGTTCTTCACTTGCAATAATAGGTTGATATTCCTCCGTCACTTTAGTTAAATCAATAAAGACAATTAATTCGTTTCCATCTTGATCGGCTTGATAAAGTGGTTCCCCATCCACATAAGTGCCATCAAAAACATAATTATGATTTAAAACCGCTAAATAATAATGAATATTTTTTAAAGCCGCTTCATTATGACTTTCCCGATATTCGCCTTCTAAAAAATAACGTTGAATAGCTAAATCAAAAACATAAGTTCCAACATCCGAATACCGATTAAATAATTTATCTCTTTGTTTCGCATAGTTTTCGATAGGCATTTCATCCGTCAAAGGATAACCCGCGATTTCATCTTTTAAATGATAAGTATTGGTTTCGGGATTAAAATGAAAGATGGAATACTTTTCACCTTTGCGATAGTTCGCTTCTAAAGAACAAAACTTATTACTCGTCGTCGCTTTAACTTCGATAATATTTAAGCCATTATCATTTTCATTATAAATATCGACATAACAAATATATTTAATCCCATTTTGATTAAATTCAAAAGCTTCTTGATTTTTCGTTTCTTCGGCATAAACACTTTGACCTCCAAAGTATTTATGGGTTATTTTACCGGCTTCAATTTCGACTTGTTTATAAAAAGGTAATAAAGCTTCCACTTGTTTATTTTCTTCTTTTGTTAAATCATGTTCATAGCCTTCATCATCAAACATGTTACCTAAAATTTCTTTTAATAAATCCTTTTCTTCTTCCCTTTTATATTCCGCATAAGAAATGTCGGCATCTAATTTTTCTTTTTTTACTTCCATTAAGGCGGCATAACGCGGGCATCTGGTATAATTAATAAAATCGGTTTTGGTGATAGCCATTATAATACCTTGACTTCTACTTGATTATTTTGATAAGTTAATTTCAATTTTACATCATTTAAATTTTTATTTTCATTGCGGGGATCAGTTACTACCCCATCATTATTTATGACATAACCAATTTTGGCTAAATCATCCACCGTAATATATGTTGTTTGTTTATCTTTAAATAAATCCGTTGTATTTTCACCATAAATTTTAGCTTGTTCTTTAATGGAATCAATTTTTAAATTATATAATTCTGTCGTAAAATCATGAGCAAAATTATAAGAAGCTTTATTAGCCATTACAAAATAAGTAATCGTAAAAAGCACCAAAATTCCTATAATGCCAATTGTAAAACCATCGATTTTTTTCATTTATACCCACCTCGTGTTTATTTTCTAATTAAATCTATTATAGCACTGATATTTAAGGATGTAAATTAAAGAAAAAAAGATTCTTATTGGGAATCTTTGCTATTTTTTTTCTCTTTCATTTCTTTTTTGATTTTCTCCGTTGCCGCATCATTTTTCGCAGCCTTTTTTTCTTTTAATGAGTTTTTCTTTCTTTTTTGATTCTTTCTTATTAATGTCACAAGGAGAATTAACATTAAAATAAATAAACCTAAAAAGCCAATAATAATGTACGTATATAAAGTATTTTTGGTTTCTAAAAGATCAATCATTTCTGAATTATATTTCATAACAGTTTGATTTTTCGTATCATATTCATAAAAGCCTTTTTCGCCCGTTTCAATATTAATACCATAAATGATGACAAACCGAGAATTTTTTTGGATATAGTAAGCGGGAACTTCTCGATTATTAATCACTATCTTACCTTTTTCATAGCCTTTAAGGCTTTCGGTCATGGCTAAAGGACTAATTGTTAATTTATTTAAACCAATTTCTTCATAAGGTAAGTATTCCTTCTTTTGTTCATCATAAATAAATAAAGTTACGTCCCCGGCTTCATTTTTTAAACCGATTAACACAATCTTGGTGTTGTCATTGCGAAAAGCCGGAATATCAAAATCATTTATTTTGACGGTATATTCTTCATAATAAGTGGGGGTTGGTAAATTTTCTCTAATTTTTACCACCGTATAATTTTTATTTTCAACCGTAACATTGATGGGACTGGCATCTATGACATTAACATTTAAAACATAAGTTTTTTCATTACCATTTTCCGCGCGCACGACAATATTAAAAGTATTATTACCACTGTTAACTTCTTTGGTTCCCGTTCCACTCACACTGGCTTTACTGTCACTCGCTTTAGCTAAAATATTGATTGATTTGGTATCTTCGGGCACCGTTATGCTATATTCTAATGTGCTTTTATTAAACGCTGGGTTAAGTTCAAAACCTTCCACGCTTAAAGAACCTAAATCATTATTTTTGGAATAAGACGCTTCTAATTCTTGTTGGGTAATTAGTTTGATCGTCCGACCTGAAGAGGTAATACTCATGGAAGACATATCAGCCGCATAAACATCATAACTAGGCACCGATATTGTCGTTGAACCCGTTTTTAAAACTTTAAATTTAAACGTATATTTTTTACTTTTAACCCCGGCATTGCTACTAGCATAATTAACCATGCCAGTCCCGCCTGCTTCCCCACCACTACTAGTTAGTTGGAGATAACTTTTATTATAATCTAAATCCATTTCCCAGCTACCAATGCTACTTGAACTAGATAAAGTAACGGTGACGGTGATAGTATTACCAACTACGGCTTGACTTGGACCACTAACCGTAATTTTTCCACTTGCCGCGCTAGCAATTAGGGGAAAAAAGAACAGACCAAATAAACTTAATAATAAATATGTAAACTTTTTCATATCCTACTCCTTTTTATTCATTTATGTTATAAGTACCTAAAATATTTTTTTGTACTTGTAATAAATCTAGGGCATTAATTTTCCCATCACCCGAAGTATCACCGGCTAAAGCATAAGCTTCTGTTAAACTATATGTTCCTAAAATATTTTTTTGCACTTGTAATAAATCTAAGGCATTAATTTTCCCATCGCCCGAGGTGTCACCTTTAACCACAATGGTTAGAGTCTCTTGAGCATTTTGATTGGCTACAACGACTTTATAACCCGTGGCAATGGTCCCATTAGTTACCGGATTGCCATTTTGATCTTGGACAGTTGCCGCGCCACTGCCGCCGACTGCTTCAAGTTTGCTTTTTAAATTTTCCACCGTACTTTCTTCTTTAGCCCCAATTAAATAACCCGGTTTATAGGTAAAGCCACTGGACGTTACTAACGTCGCAATTTCTAAAGAACCTAAACCATTATCGGTGCTTTCTACGGCCCCATTACTACTATTAACAATCGTCGCATTCATTTTGTTATAAACAGGAATCCGAAAGATTAAATTTATATCTAATAAATTATTCGTCGCATAAGTACTATAACTAATTTTGGATTCACTCATAGCTCCCGGTAAATTAGTCATGTATTGATGGGTAAATCTTTTACTGACATCATTAGGAATAACATTAAATTTTTGCAGATAATTCGTATATTGACCAACCAAAATATAGGCAGCCGCAATAGAACCGGCCCCATCTTTAATCGCGGTTTCAAGTCCTTGCCAATTTAATTCTTTAGCTTTATTTAAACCACACAAGGTCGTGCCCGATTTTTTTACACAATCGTCGCTAACTCCCCAGTTATAAAAATTATAATAACCTTCATAACCCGGATAATTACCACTCCATAAATTAATTAAAGAATCCACATTACCTAGTTCGTTACGAATTTTACTGGCCATCGCAATCGGACTAGCACTCGTAATCCCGGCAATATATTCAGCAATATGATTATCTTTATGCATTTTATAAAAATTCGTTGGCGAAATGATAGCCACCACGGCACTAAGATATTTATCTTTCATTGCCTCATCATAAGATTGATCTAAAAATTGAAACATATATTTTTCGGTAAAGAAATTTCGCGGATCCATGTAATAAGCTACTCCCGTTTGACTAGGGGCCACATAATTACCCGGCGAAGTTTTTTTACACGAAGTATCAATAAAGGTTTTATCATAAATACTCGCTTGAATAAAGTTTTTCCCACAACCACTTTCTTTTTCGACGACATAAGCCCAATCTAAATTCGTATTAACTGCTTGAAAAGTCCAAGTCGGATGAGCGGCCTTTAAATTACATAACCCTCCCCAATAACTAGCCGGAAAACCGGCATCTTTTAAACTTTGTTCACATTCATTAGTTGGCTCTGCCTCATCCGTAACTAAGGATTTAATAACCTCGACATCATCACTACACACATAGCCATTTTTCCCCGTATAATAAGTGATATTGTACCAATCACCATTACAATTTTTATGGCCATTAGTATCAGGATATAATTTATCACTTACCATGACATAATAATCAAACTTGTCTAAAGTCGCAACGCGATTGGTATTAGAACCTGTTCCTTCGCGTAAATTCGTATTATCATTTTTAACTTTAACGCGATAAGTGTACTCTTCCGCGGCCACGTTCGTTATCACAAAAAAGGTCATAACAAAAACTATAAGCCAACTTATTTTTTTCATTATGCTACCTCCTTTATGATATACATAATAATTATAGCATCGTCCTTTTCTAAACACCAAATACTTCCCTAAAATATTTATCAAATTATGTAAAATTTTACTATTAATTTTACAACATTTATAATATAATAATGAATAAGTGGTGGTTTTCAATGTTTGGTAGATTTAACGGGATAGATATTCTTTTTATAACTTTAATTGGAATTTATCTTTTAGCTTTAATTTTTATTATCTTTTTCATTTTTAGTAATTTATTAGACAAAATTGATAAAAAAAATCAGTTACAAAAAACTCTTAAGCTTAATAATCTAAAAGCCGAAGTTACTAAGACAAATAAGAAAAATAGTAAAACTAAAGACAAACCCGTTATTAAGAAAGCCAAGAAAAATACCAGTGCAAAACAACCGACCGTTAAAAAGAAAAATAATGCAACCAAACAAAATAATGGTTACAAGAAAGCAACTCAAAAGAAAAAAACTAATAAGCGCAAAGCCAAAAAGAAAAATGTTAAACGGAAGAAAAAATAATTCGACCGTTTTTTTATAAAAAAAAAGATAACTTTAAAAAAGATTAAAGTTATCTAAAACATCACCAATGCCATTATTAACATCTTCATCTTGATTATTTTTATCATCTTGGTTTGGACTTACTGAACTGGTGCGATTCGGAATATAAATTGTTAAAGTCGTTACATTATTTAGTAAGGTATTAATATGAACATCTTGATCGCCAATTAAACCAGCCCCAACACTGCCATTATAATGTGATTCTCCCGGATTAACATAAACGGTATTTAGTTTGATATTATATTTTTGACATAATTCTTCAGCTTTAGCAACATTGGAACCAATTAAATTTGGCATTAATTCTAGTGAACGTTCCTTTTTTAAACCTTTGCCCGCCATTTGTTTTGTATATTCTTCATTAACAGAAAAATGGAAAGTCTTAATTGGCGTTACTTCTTTTTGTCCCAAAATTTCTTTGATTTTATTTTGAATATCCGCTAAACTATCACGATAATAGCCTTGAGCTGAAGTTGTAGTTCCCGATTTTGGTAAATAAACTGGTAAACTATAGGTTTCCAAAGTGCCTTTATTGATATTAATGAATTCTTCGCCATTTAAAGCATTTAAAGCCATTTCTTTTAAGACGGAATAGCCAGATAAGATTTTATTCGTTTCCATATTCGTGGCAATATTACTACTGATGGCATCAAAAATATTTTCAAAATCTTTAAGGGTGCTAAAGTTAAGCATCTTTTTCGCAATGGCTTCGACAACTTGTTGTTGATGTCTGATCCGGTCAAAATCTCCCGCAATGTATAAATGACGATTTCGAGCATAAGCTAAAGCTTCTTCTCCATTTAAAACTTGTTTACCCGGTTTTAAACAGATTAAATGTTCTCCCTTTTGCCGATTGGAATCTTGTTCACACATTTGGCCATTATATTTATCAGTACCATAAGTTGGTGCTTCAATGTCCACTTCGACGCCTTTTAAAACATCAACTAATTTAACTACCCCTTTAAAATTAATTTTAACATAATAATCGATGTCGACATCTAATAATTCCCCGACCGTTTCTACAACACAATCGGAACCATAAGCAGCGGAAGAATTAATTTTCGCATATTTATTATTATTACAAGTAATCGGTACATAAGTATCCCTTGGGACACTAACCATTAAAGTTTCTAAAGTTTTAGGATTAAAGGTAATAAGCATTAAAGTATCGCCATTAAACCCAGCATTGGGATTTAAGCCATCCGTCGTGGAATCAACCCCCATTAGTAAAAAGGTTAAAGGTTCTGAAAAATCTTTATTACTACTAAGCGTACTTTCTTGTCCTTTTTGTTTTTCTGTATATTGATAAACGATTTCCGTTTCATTAGCAATATTTTCTAAACCTTCAGTACCACTAAACAAAGATATATAATTACTTGGGACAAAAATCGCGGCCACTTTTTGTTCATATAAAGTATAAACCATATCATAGTAATCATCAAAATTACTAATTTCATTATTTAATTTATGTTCCTTAATAATATTTTGGGTTAATTTATAACCTTCCGTATCACTCGTATTACTAATTCGACCAATAATACTTTCTTCCGTTATTTCGGTATTTTTTAATTTGATTAAGTAAGAAGTATATTCGGTTTTAACTCCATCTTTAATATTATTTAACCCTCCATAAACAATATTAATATAATAGGAACTGATGAAAAAGATCACAATAAAGATTGTCGTAACTAAAGATGTAATTATGACCCGTTTATATTTTTTCATTATTAAATTTAATAAATTATAAAAGCCGTAAAATAAAAACCATACCAAAAAAACACTAATTAAAATAATTCGTAAAATGGTCTCTATTCCTTTTAGTGTTAGTAAACTTTTAGTAAAAAAGATATAACCAATTAAGTAGCATACTAAAAGAATGTAATAAAAATATCTTGCTAGCCAATTGGAACGTTTTAACTTTTTGATTACTCTTTTCATACTTCCCCTTCTTATTCTATTACGGCATATTCACCCACATATAATTTTTCATCTTGGGCAATAACTTTAACAGTTGCCTTCTTATCATATCCCAAATCTTTTTCATAATCCCAAGCTAAAGTTATAACATAACATGGTATTGTTTCATCCTTTAAACTAAATTCACCTTGTTCATTACTTTCCACCGTTATTTTGGCGACAATTGGTAAATTTTGTTTTCTTTTGCCATCAGCATTATTTTCCATATATTTATATAAAGTATCTTCCACATTTAATTTATAATTAGCGACCGCATCGGGATAAACGAAATCTACTCCTCCCACATCATAACTACTTAATTTATTATCCAAGGTAAATAAATCAATGATAAATAATTCGGCGATTTGTTCGGCATATTTAGCTTGATCAATATTTTCACTTTCCAAATTATGTTTTAATTCTTGATAAATATTTTTATAGATAACGGTATCTCGGTCTTCTAAGACATATTCAAAATTTTCCACTTTTTCAATAACTTTTATTTTGGTATCTTTATTTAAGCCGCGATAAAATTTTAAAATTAAAACTAACACCAAAACAACAATTATGGCTAAAGCGATTATAAATAACAATCTTTTATATTTTTTTCTCATCTATTCACCTACAAGTGGCAGATTTTTTAATAAATCGTAAACAATAATATAATTTGATATTTCTAATTTTTCATCAACGGTTTTCTTTAACTCATCAATATATTCATCAGTCGCCGTAAATTTATTATTTAAAATTTTAACTTCGTCTTTAGAATTATTGTAATATAAATCTTTCGTTAAAGCATTACCATTAGGGAAAATGACCATATTATCATTTTTAATATCAAAAATATCATGTCCCATCGAATATTTATTATATAATCCGTACATATTTAAAATGGTTGTCGAAACATCGTACATACCCATAGTATAATTAATTTCGCCTTTAAATATACGTTTTAAGTTTTTATTTTTTGACCACATAATAAGCGGTGTTTTTTTATTTAATTCATGAGCATAACTATCGTATTCTTGATATTCGGGATCCCCCTCTTTATATTCTTCACCAGTTTCGGGATTATAATTATATAAATAATTAATTTCTTTTCGGGTTAATTTGGCATCATGATCGCCGTAGAATACAAATAAAGTATTATTAAATTTATCACTATTATTAATATATTCAATAAATTTTCCTAAAGCGCCATCGGCATAATTGACACTTCTAATGTAGTCACCCGCTGCCGTCCCGGCAAGATAATTAGTCGTTTTCGTTACTTCTTGTTGCGTTTCTTCATCAAACGTCGTAAAAGTAGTTGATAAATCATAATCACTAACCGCACTGGCGAGGCTAAATGGGGCATGATTAGATAATGTAATAATGGTGCCCATATAATGATCATAAGTTGTTTCAATATCTTCCATGATTGGTACGACTTGTTCAAAGAATTTATAATCGTTAATACCTAGATTAACTACATCATCTTCCGTAAATTTATAAGTGTCATCCCCAAAATACATTTTTTCGTAACCTAAAGATGGATGAGCTTTATTTCTTCCCCACATGGAAGCTAGGTTACCATGCATGCTAAAGGTATAATAGCCATCATTTTTTAAATATTTTGGAATAGAAAAATAATTACGATTATAATAACTAACAAAAACGGTCCCACTTTGGGCTGGCATTAATCCGGTTAATAACGTAAATTCCGTATCACTACTCGTACCAATACTTACTTGAGGATAAAAGTTTTTAAAAAACATGCCTTCTTTAGCTAATTTATTTAAATTAGGCGTAACTTCTTTACCATTAAACTCTAAATCCATTAAAAAGGTTTGCATACTTTCCATATGGACAAAAACAATGTTATAACCTTTTAAGACACCAGTATACTCATTATCATGATGTTCTTCCTTATTATCAAAATAAGTATTAAATCTTTCTAAGGCATCATCATAACCAAATAAACTCCCAATTTTAGGCGTCATTGATTGAATAAGATCGTTGACATGATAAGTTAGTAAACCAAATCTTTCGACAATATAACCGCGATACCATTGTTTTACTAATCGGCCATAATCGGTCGCCGTCGCCGTCATAAAACTAAAAGCCACACATAAAAGTCCCGCGATAAAAGTACTAAACGCCATCGTTTTACCCTTTTCCACTTTATCAATGAAATAATAATATGGACTAGCCGCTAATCTGCGATGGAGTAAATAAAATATTATGGGAACAAAAATATAGATAAAATCAATTACACGTAATTTTTCAAATAAGGCATTAGTCACGGTTTCAACTTGGCCTAAAGAAGCTAGTTCCCCGATGGACGCAAAAGAAGTATAAAAAGTATAATAAACACTACAAATTATACATAAAATAGAATAGAACGTCGTCCAAAAAAAGTAATATTTAAATTGGTTACGAGGTTTAATAAAATAGCCAAAAGCCCCAACGATTAAAATAGCCCCTAAATCCGTTATAAAGGGTTTAAAAGCCCAACCATTTCCTATCGTCATATTTCGGACAAAAGTTAACGAAATAATCGATAATAACACATACGAAATAAAAAGTCTATTACTTACTACATATTCAACAATATTTTTCTTTAATTTATGAAAAAAATTTTTTGTTTTCTCTTTCATTTTTTTTTACCTCTACTTAAGAATTATAACAATAAATTAAATATTTAGCAATTATTGTTGCATTTTTTCACAGTTTTTGATACAATCTATTTACATGCAGGTGTGGTTCAATGGTTAGAATATGGCCTTGCCAAGGCTAAGATGGGAGTTCGATTCTCCTCACTTG
>CANQCH010000012.1 GCA_947589165.1 uncultured Bacilli bacterium | reverse complement strand
AAATCCGATGTCCGAATTGCTTTTGAAGCAACTGGACATTATTCTTTGAATTTGGAATTGTTTTTAATTGATCAAGGTTATTCATTTATGAAAATGAATCCTCTTGTCATTCATCAGTTTTTAAAAGCTCGTAGCTTACGTAGGACCAAAACAGATAAAGCAGACAGTCTTACTGTGGCTAGTTATCTCTTGTCCGTTCCTTACAAACCAAATTCGCATTTATTATACAACATTTATACGTTAAAGTCACTATGTAGAACTAGAGAACAATTAATTAAAGAAAGAAGTAAATTTGAAATTTTACTAACAAATGAATTAGACAAATCTTTTCCTGAATTAAAACCTTTCTTCAATAATATGATTTCTGATACTCTTTTATTTATTTTAGACAAATATAAGAATGCTTCTCATATTGCTTTAATGAAAGATTATGATTCATTAAGAAAAATCTCTTATGGTAAATTTTCTTATGCTAAATTTGCTAAATTAAAAGAACTTGCTAAAAACTCGGTTGGTTACCATGATAATAATTCTGATTTACTCATTTCTACCTATGTTTCTCTTATTAATGACTTTAATGTTAAAATTGATCCAATAGATAAACAAATTTCAACAATTATCAAAGAACTAAATCCCAGAATGTTATCCATTCCTGGATTAGGTGAATTTTCTGCTGCTTCCATTTTATCTGAATATGGAGATATTTCTAATTTCTCTAATCCAAATAAAATGTTAGCTTTTGCTGGGCTTGAACCTAGTATTATACAATCTGGCACATTACATTCTAATGGCAAGATGGTTAAACATGGTTCTGGTCATCTTAGATATTCTCTTATGAATACTGCAATGTCCATTTTAAGATATTCACCAACTTTTTATGACTATTACCTTAAGAAACGTTCTGAAGGTAAATGCCATAGAGTTGCTTTATCTCATGTTTGTAAAAAACTTATTCGAGTTATTTACACTCTTGAGAAAAACAACATTGATTTTGATCCGTCTTTATTGAAATAATTGATTTCTCAATTTTTCAAAATTTCACTTTGTGAAATCTTTTTGGCGTGGGATTCTTTTCCATTTATAACTTTCTATTAAAAATATCTTGACTTTTAATAGTTAGTCTCCTTTGTTTATTATAACAAAAAAAAGTAAAATTGCCTATAAGAATAATGTGGTAATTTTGCTTTTTAATTCTTCATAATTAGTAACACGGGGATACGCTAAATCGGGATAACGATTCTCCGCATCATACATAATAACCTTAATGCCCATCTTCGCCGGAGTTAAAATATCTTTTTCTAAAGAATCACCAATCATTAAACATTCGGCTGGATTTATATCCTTTAAATATTGGGCATAAGCTAAAGGATTAGGTTTAACAAAGTAATCGCCACCTTTAATATCCGTAAAAAATTTTAAAATACCCATGTTGGCCAATCTTTTTTTATATACATCGGTAAAGTAATTAGTTAAAATTACTAACTCACATTGGCCGGATAAAAAGGTTAATAAAGAAATTAAGCTGGGCGAAGGCGTCACAATCCAGTTAGTTGCAATCTCGTTATTTAAATCCTGAAAAAATTCTTCATTTAAATTTGTTTCTAATTTAGTACTTAAAAACTTTAAAAAAGTTTCCATTTCATATTTAGTAATTGTTTTTTCGTATTCATCAATAGCTTCGTAAATATCTTGAGCCTTTTTATTCGCAATATGATATTTTTTAATTAGCTTGGTATAACTAACTACCCAATTTTCCTTCGTAAATTTTATTAAAGTATCATCAACATCAAAAATAATTCTTTTAATCATGCTTTTTTACCGCCTTTAAATATTTTATTTTTATGCCTTGGTGGCGAAATTTTTCTTCATATTCACTCATTGCCAAGCTATCTTCCGAGGCTAATAAATCATAGGAAAGTTCTTTAATCGTATAACCATAGTCCTCGAGGGATGCTAAACTATATTGAAATAATGCCATATTATCGGTTTTTTGATAAATAACTTTTTCATCCTTAAATAACTTATCATAGCTAGCTAAATAAAGGGGTGAGGTTAATCTTCTTTTCGCATGTCTTTTTTTCGGCCAAGGATCAGAAAAGTTTAAATAAAGACATGACACTTGATGGTCTAAAACTGTTGCTAAATCAATCGCATCCATTATTAAAATTTTTAAATTTGGTAATTGATACGGGGCAATTTTTTTAATGGCAAGAGCCGCCACGGAAGAATATTTTTCCACCCCAATAAAATTTAGCTGCGGATATTTTAAAGCCATCGCTAAAATAAATTGTCCTTTCCCCATCCCTATTTCGATGTGGATCGGATTAGAATTAGCAAAACCTTCGGCCGTATAGAAAAAATCACAACTGGCAATTGTTAAATCTTTATCTTTCGGATTCCGCATCCGCATTTATAACACTTCCTTTAAGTATGCATATAATGTTATAGGAGGAGTGAAAGATGAAAAAAACGCGCAATTCCTTTTTTAGTGAAGGCAATGCCACTTATCAAGGCTTCAACCCTAATATGAATCCGATGGGAAATGTTCCTTATCAAGCTTCAACCGCTTATAATGCTTTTTATGCTGGTCCTAATCCCAATGCCATGCCCAATTATAATGATAATGATTTAGAAAGCCGGTTGGCCAAAATTGAACGCCAAATTAATCGATTAGATCATCGGTTAAGCAAACTGGAAACAACAGGCGGAACGATTATCGATGACTATGATACCAATACAACTAATATGTACATGCTATAAACTTACGCAGGTAAGTTTTTTTAATGGTAAATGATCATCGCACTAAAGCAATATAATTGATCTTCTCCACAAACACCAATAGCAACTTGATATTTTATATCAATTATATCAAATTCCCCCGAGGAAAGAAAGTTATTAACACTATTTTCCAAATCTTTTTCATGGGCTTCATCAATTACTTTAACTTTCATATTATCACCATTTTAAGTATATCCACTTCAGGTTTCAAAATATGTCGGTTATTGAAATTTATAACCATTTTTATTTAAAGTTCTTTTTAATTCCGCATTTTCGTATTTTAGAAATTCCGTTTCACTAAATAAATATTCTATCACTGAACCATGTCCAACTTGATCCCAATTTTTACAATTATAGTTTATTTGGCGAGACCAAAATCGCCGATTAGATTGATATTTTTCATAAATAGTATTATCGAAAACACGAAGCCATTTTTCATCTTCATTAACTAAAATTTTTGAAGCCATAAAGATAGGAAAACATAATGCTCGATAGATTTCATCTTCGGGAGTTAATAAAAGTTCGGGGTTTTCTAGTGTTGGTTCACCTAATTGGCTTTTTAAATTAGCAATTGCCTTGGGATCTGCGTTTTTCCAGGAATAATATTGGGAAAAAAATTCGGCGATAACTTGGGAATAGTTTAACTTTACTCCCATAGATAAATAAGATGCTAAATAACTATAAGGAATTTTAGCTTCTATTTTTAATTCATTATCGTATTGGCCTACGCCTAAATATTTTTCGACGATAAAATCGGGAATATCAACTTCCCAAATTAAAAAATTCATGGGTAATCCTGTAGCTTTATTTGCTAAATAACTTTTATTAGCCCAGGCTAAAGCATCAAATAAACTCGGATAAAAATATTTCGCTAATTGCATAATCGTAAAAGTATTTAAATTACTGCGTGGATTTTTTTGATAACGTAAATATTCGGCTGATGGTGAACAAAAGCCTAATTTTAAATTAGACGCTTCATAATTTATACCAATCGCTTTCGGATTATGTGCTAGAATAGTTTCTGAGTCAATATAAGGTAAACCACGATATAACTTCATTATTTCCAACCCCCATAACTAATTTAATTATACTACATTAACCTTAATTTGTCAAATTGTGTCAAACGTAAACGTTTTTAATAACTATTTCTTGACATTTGTTAACAACAAAAAAGACCCTTTCGGATCATAATTGTTACCTTGTCCATCCTTTTTTAACTAAATGACGACCAAATAATTCATAGATGGAATAAGTTAAGCCTAATAATATCACAAAGCCTAACATAAATTGAAAAATCATCGGCCACGGAATCAACATCACCACGGTACTCGTAACAGCGATAATAAAAGCATTAAAAAAGGCAAACCATTTAATTACATAATCGAGATCAACTTTAAATAAATCTAAGTTAAATTTCTTTTGTAAAAATTGTAATTCCATAATGACAGGATCTTTTTTGCGTTTTTTATTTTTTTTGTTCTTACTATGAACTTTAGGCCACAATATTAACCCATAATCCACGATTAAAACGAGAAAGAACGCAACTACGCCCGCGATAATACTAATTTGTGTTTCCATCTTACGCCTCCAATAAAAAAGGTACCACTTAATGACGAGTTAACCCGTGGTACCACTTTAATTTGCTCTCATTATTGATAAAGGAATAACCCTTACTTATTTTTTATTATATTAAATTTCCGCGATATATTCAAGCAATTTCAAAAACATTTTCACTAAACGTTTATCTAATTTTTTAATCTTTTTAAGCGCTATCCGTTTCCGGTGAATTTCTAAATCACTAAAAATTATGCCCGCGATTTGTTCTTTCAAATCGGTCGCAATTTTTAAATCATTGATGATGGAATTAATATCTTCATTGATAATCCGTGTAGCATCAATTTCGATATCTTGGCCCTTACAATTAATTGTAAGTTGTTTGGTTGTATCGATGCCGTCAATGGCAATTACAAAGTCATTAGCATCTTCCCACGCTTTAAAATCGGTAATTTTTTCTTGATTAACATAGATGGTTACATCATCAGCATGACGAGTATTCCGGAAGCGAATCTTATAATTTCGAACTGGAGGTAGAATCGCGGGATTACCTTCTAAAGGATGGATAATGAGCGTATAATTATTTTTTAAGTAATTATAATCAATCGCCGTAATACAATATTCGCCATTTTGATAGTCATTAGTTTCGCCATCATCTTCATATAACTTATAAATATTATTATTGCCCGGAAAAACATTTAATTCTAAATCATCGGGAATGCCGGTATCATTTTTATTTTCCCCAAGATTAGCTAACGGAATAATAGTCCCCGATTTCACAAAAACAGGATAATCTTCTTCGTTATAAAAGGCAACATAACGTTTGTTACCAATAAATTTTTTCCCTGTTTTAAAATCGTACCAAGTCCCACTCGGTAAAAATAAGCGGTGAATGGACCGATTAATTAAAGGGTTCATTGGTTTCGTAATTGGTGAGACTAAGAATTCTTTGCCAAAATAATATTCATTATTATATAAAGGTTCATCATAAACTTCCGGATAAGAGTAATATAATGGTTGAATTAACGGAATCCCATTTTTATGATAATGATAAGCTTCGGTATAAATATAAGGTATTAACCGATGCCTTAGCCAAAAATATTCCCGGGCCACCGTAAAGGTTTTAACATCCCAAAGCCATGGTTCTCTTTTATAATACGGTCCTCTTTTAGCACTCAAGCGAAAAATGGGACTAAAAGTTGCAAATTGAACATACCGTAAATATAATTCACCATCTTCAATGCCGCCTTTAAAACCACCAACATCATGACTCCACCACGAAATACCTTTATTGGCCGCTAAAGAATTAAAAAATGGTAAATATTTTAACGTATCCCAACTAACAATGGTTTCTCCAGAATATAAAACCGGATAATTATGAGGTGCCACTAAAGGATTACGTGTTAAAACTAATGGTCTTTTATTTGGAAAAGCTTTAAAGTTTTCTTTTTGATAGTAATTTAAACCTTGTAAAGCTTCTAAATCTTTTTTATAATCTAACCAAAAAACATCAACCCCCAGGTTAATTAAAGGGGTAATAACATTTTGTAAATAAACTTTGACAAAATGCGGATTAAAAATATTAAATGGAATCGTTTCATTATTTTGGATGCCTAATTCTTGCGCAAAGGCTGCATAACTACTTTCTTGAGGTCGAATTCCTTCCGTGGGATCAATATTTAACCCTAAATGAATCTTTTTGGCTTGTAAGTTTTTAATAAAATCTTCGGGATGCGCAAATAACTCAGGATTAAACGTAAAGCCTGTTTTATATAAATTATAATTACTGGCATCTTTAAGGTGCCAAAATTCACTTAATAACATAATAGCTAAAGGTACTTGATACCGACTAAATTGATTAGCCATATTTTCTAAGTCTTGATCACGATAGATTTTTTCTTTATTCCACCAAATACCTAAACTATAACGTGGTACTAAAGGCGGATAACCAGTTAAAGTAAAATAATCTTTTAGGCAAAGGCCAAAATCCCTTTTATACATAAAAACATATAAATCGACTCTTTTACTATCATCTTTAACTAAAAAGCCATTGGCATCAATTTGGTAATTACCCGTATCATCTAAGGTCGCAAAGCCATCGGTAGAATATAGGCCTTTAAATAGTTTGACATCACCGGTATAATTATCAAGGCTAAAAGCATCCGCTTTAAAATTACGGGCTTCGGGATGACCATAATACCAAGTTTTATCGGTTCTTAATAAAGCAATTTTTAAATTTGTGTCGGGCGCATATTTAGGCCCTAAAAAAGGTTTTTCTTTCGTATATTGTAAAGTAAAATATTTAGTCGTAATTACTAAAAATTTTTCATCTTGTTGCACATTAATCGAAGGCATCGGAAAATCGCGATTTTTCACCAATAATGATAAATTATCGTTAAATTTACCTTCAACATTATATTCTAAACGAACTAAGCGTTCACTTAACACGGTAATTCGATAATATTTACCCTGAAACACACTTTTTTTATTATCAGGATTCATTTTATCACCTAGCCTTCTACCCTTATTTTTTAATTATACCACTACTCGTAATTTAAAACAAATGTTATAATAGAATTAATTAGGAAGTGAAATTATGAAATATGAAATTGATTCCCGGAAAGTAAAACCCGGCCAAACATTTATTGCGATTAAAGGTCACACCGTAGATGGCCATGATTATATCGCTGAAGCGATCAAAAACGGAGCCAGTAAAATCGTCGCGGAAAAAGAAGTTACCGCATCCGTACCGGTGGAAGTTGTCTCATCCGGGGAAGAATATTTAAAAACGCATTTAGTCGCCGAATATTCGCCAATCTTAGCTGATTTAACAATTGTCGGGATAACCGGGACCAATGGCAAAACGACGACCTGTTATCTAACCTATCAATTATTAAAAAATTTAGGCGTGAAAGTGGCTTACTTAGGCACCATTGGTTTTTATTATTTAGATGAAAAACAAGAATTACCTAATACCACCCCAAATATTTTAACTTTATATAATTTATTATTAGAAGCTAAAAAGAAAGGTTGTACCCATGTTATCATGGAAGTTAGTAGTCACTCTTTATATTATGAACGCATCGCTGGTTTAAAATTTCAAGTGGCCGGGTTTACCAATCTTACTGAAGACCATTTAGATTTTCATAAAACTATGGCTAATTACTTAAAAGAAAAGTTAAAAATTGTTAATTATTTAAAACAAGATGGTACCTTAGTTGTCAATCATGATGATGCGGCCGCCGAAAGTTTTTTAGCTTTATGGCATCATAATTTAACCCTTGGTGAAAATGGCGATTTTAAAATATTAAATTATACTTTTAATCCCGCGCGAACGACTTTAAATTTTGCTTTTCAAAACAAAAATTACCAAATTACGTATAATTTAACCAGTAACTTCAATATTTATAACTATTTAACCGCCGTAGCCGTTACGTATGCTTTAGGTTTTGATTTAGAAAGCATACTTAAGGTGAGTTCGGTTATTAAAGCACCAGTAGGTCGGTGTGAGACTTATGAAGTTAAAGACGCTTATGCGATTATCGATTATGCCCATACGCCCGATGCGGTGGAAAAAATTATCAAAGCTTACCAACAAATTAAGCCGGCCAAAATTATCACTATTATTGGCTGTGGCGGTGACCGGGATCCGTTAAAACGGCCTATCATGGGTAATATTGCTACCACTTTAAGTGATGAAGTAATATTTACGAATGATAATCCGCGGACTGAGGATCCTAAGGCTATTATGACGGATATTTTAAATGGCGTTAAAACTAATAACTATCAAGTAATTTATGACCGAAAAGAAGCTATTAAAACCGGCTTAGAACGCCTAAAAAAAGGTGAAGTCTTACTGATTCTCGGCAAAGGCCACGAAGACTATCAAATTATTGGCCATGAAAAACATCATTTAAGTGATAAAGAAGAAGTCTTAAACTATATAAAAACCAAATAACTAACTATTTGGTTTTTATATAATCTTGAAAATCATGTTTTATGTTTTCTGCCAGTAATTCGGCACGTAAAATCGTAATTTCTTCCTTTTCGACTTTAATTAAAGTCGAAGGTACACTAGTTAATATTCCCCCATCAACAATGGTGGGAATTGCTTTTTTTAATTCTTCGCTAACTTCATTCACTGTCGTTATGACCTCATCGCCACTGATATTGGCACTGGTTGCCACAATGGGTCGGTTAAGATGGGCAATTAATTTTCTTAAAGTCTCATCTTTTGGAATTCTAACCGCCACATATTCATTCGCCGAAACAAACTTACTTAAATGTTCATTTTTTAAAAATAAAATACTTAAAGGCCCGGGCCAATATTTTTGCATTATCTTTTGCGTTAAAGGACTAATCTTTTTTACATATTGGTTAAGCATAACCTCATCACTAACTAAAATAATCAATGGTTTCGTATATTCACGCCGTTTTACTTCATAAACTTTTTTTACGGCCGCATCATTCGTGGCATCACAAATAATGCCATACGTCGTATCAGTAGGCATAATGACTAATTGACCAGCTAAAATTTTGGCTATTATTTCTGATTCCATAAAATGATTATAACATAAAAACTAGTTATTGCTAACTAGTTTATAAAACACTGGTAATTTCTTTCGTTACTGTATAAGTAATCGTCGCCTTATCGCTTTCAACAATTAAGGTCTCATCAAAGGTGGTTGCTGTCACCTTTAATAAAGTATTTAACGCTTCGACAACTTCCAAAATTTTATTTTTATCAATGGCTTCAATGGTGATATCTAATTGCGTTGGATCATCTTCCCTATTAGTAAATTGGAAAATGGAAACATCAACATTATTAAACATTAATGGTTGAATGTCTAAATAGTTAAAACCACCACCATCTGATGAAGTATCGACAATTAAATAATAGCCTTGTTCATCATACAAACTAAAGTAATCATTAAATGCTATCTTATCGACAACTGAATTATTATTTTTAGTAATTGATTTATATATTTCCCCATTAATATTTTTAATCGCATCCCGCGAAGTTTGCGAAATCATTTTCCCCGAGATACTATCCGGACCATAAACCCCACTATCCATACTCCGCCAGAAAGATCCCCGCATGGCATTTAAAGTATTATATTGAATTAACACTGGACTATTTCGATAATGAGAGGCATATTCTAATAGGCTTTGAATATTTAAGTGATACAAAGGTCCAATTTCTTTATCCGCTACTACTATCCCTTCAATTTTTGGAGAACCTTCTTTAATAAAGGTCCCAATATTACCATTATATAAATTTAAATAATAAGTAAGATATTCGTTAATTAACTCCCGGTTATTAAGATTTTCATCCCCTGGATATAAATTATTAATATAAGTATTAAAGGCTTCTTCTAAAACTAAATTATTATCCGTGGAGAAATAAAAATCAATGCCATTATGATAATAAGAAGTTAAAGCATAACCAATAAAGTTTTCGGTAACTTGAAAAACATATTTATTATTAGCAAAACTAACATCTAAGCCTGGTAAAACGACATCCATAACATTATCTAGTGTTAACTCAGGATGCACGGCTGGATTAAAGACTTCAATATAACCTAAGATAGCGGTTTGAATTGGTCCCTTAGTATTTTCATTATAATTAACGACAAAGTTTTTAAAATAAACATTTACCATATATTCTTTTAATTTTTCATATAAAGAACTCATGGTTAAACTAGCATTTTTTGTTACTTCTAAATAATCAAGCGGAATTGGAAAATATTCTTGATATTCACTTAAAGTTGAAGGTTTACTCGTATAATTATATTTTAAATACGTAAATTTGCTTTCAGTTGTTCCCACTCTTTCTTCAACTGTCACTGAAATATTAAGTTTACCATCAGCCCCAATAATATTACTTTCACTATCAGGATTAACATTACAAGTTAAAAATATCGTATTCGTATCACTAAGAGTTGAATTATAAGTAATCGTTTTATTAGCTTCATTTAAACTACCCTTAGTATCAATATGCCAAATGCTACAGCCTGCAGGAATCGTTAAATAATAGCGATCACGACTAGTTCCGGCACCAATATTATTGCGATCAAAAGAAAATTGGACAATCATATTATCTCGATTAGAACTACCTTCCAGAAATTCAATACTATTATGTGTTCCTTTATATAATTGGTAAAAATCATTATGATAAACTAATGCTTGGTCTTTATTATCAACATATTTAGATTTACTGTTAGCATAAATACTAGCTTGCGCCACACCGATGATTAATAAAACATAAATGCCAACTAAAAAATAACTATGATTATTTTTAAGAAACTTCTTCATTTTTAACCCCCAATGCGTTGTTCTGCCGAATAGCCTACCACAACAACATTATAATCCTTACGTGCAATATTTTCGTAATCTTGACCATTATACTTAACTTCTAAAGCAAAACTTTGATTTTTAGCTTCTATTAAAGTATTTGGTATAACTATTGTACCATAATTATAAGTTTCATAGTCACTATCCGTACAACTATCTTTAAAACAAAATTCTTTCGTTTTATCTAAAGTTAAATTTTCCACATTCGTGCCATTAATAGAGACTAAAGAAAAGTCTTCATGTAAGTAAATTGATAAAGTTAAAAAGGTTCTTACTTCAATTTCATTCGTATCCAAGGTAAAATGGTAGTTTAAATTACTTGTTGGTCTTTTGGTTCCTAAATTACAGGTATTATCGACTGGGCAAGCTTCTTCGCCATAATTTACTTTGACCACAAATTTAGCGACACGCGCACTATCAGAACCTTCAATGCTGGAAACATAACGCGAATAAGTTATGACCGTGGTCATAAGTAACATTACCCCAACATACATAGTTAACCATTTAGTTAAATTTTTGCGAAATCTTTTACTATGTAATAAACCTTTCATTATCTTCACTTACTTTCTTTTCTTTTTATTTTTGCCATTATTTTTAGGCTTTTTCTTTCGTTTAACCTTTTTCTTTTTCTTCTTTTCAACTTGGGCTTTTTTAAATATTTTATTTTTTAATTCTGTTAATTTACTAGGTTGGTTATTTTCTGCTTTCATTTTTTTCTGCATATATTTTCGAAAAGCCTTTTCATCTTGATCGGGGATAACTTCCCCATTTTTATCCGTACTAATTAAATAACAAATAAGGATGCCAATAACTAAAATTAAAATACTAACTAAAGGACTTTTAAAAGCACTTATTACTTTGCCGAAGCCACTTAACTTAAAAACATATTTACCGACGATATTTTTACTGGGTAATTCTTCATCGACACTATTATTAGCATCGCCTTTGGTAATCATCACTTTATTTTTTAATTCTACTAACCGATGGGTGACAAAAGACCCATTCACATCATAAAAGGTTACAATATCATCTTTAGCATAATTTTGGGCTTTTGTATTAATTACAATTAAGTCCCCTTTTTTAATGGTGGGTTCCATCGAACCAGATACTACTTCCAAAAGGGCATAACCCCCAATTGGAGCTAAATCATGATGCAAAACTTTAAGCATAATTAAATTATAAAGATTAAAAATTAACATTAAAGCTAAAATAGTTGTCATAAAACCAATCCCAATTTTTTTTAATAGTTTCATGGCCGTTCTCCAATTTCACAAGTCGGATTTTTAATTTCCAAATCGAGACTTACGGTTAAAGTATAGATTAAATCTTGTTCATCATAAGCTTTTTCACCAATCAAAGTATCAAGATGATCATTTTCTTCAACCCATTCCCAAAGTAAATCTAAATTTAACTCTGTTCCTGTAAAGGCAATCGGATTAGAAAATGTTATTTCTTTTAGGCCATTAGTTTTATTTAAAATTGCATAGTTTCCATTATCATCTAATAAAACATCACTGCCATTTTTAACTTTATAGCCCATATTTAGACAACCTTCGGTAACACAAACGCTTTCTTCTTCGAGTGTTATACCCGTAATAACAAAATTATTAGCTATTTCTTTATTAATTTTAATACTATATGTTCCATGAATACCCGGATAAATCATTTTCGTTTTATAAAAATCACTATAAAAAATATTTTCATTTTCTTCTAAAACTAAATATAATTTCTTCTTCACAACGACATCCGTAGTCTTATCCTCTTTATCATATATTGCATAAAGTTTTAGGCTACTAGTTAATTTAACTACTTGATCTAAAGCATAACTTTCACCTGTACCATCCGGTAAAGTATTAAATTCTTTTAGTTTATAATAATAACAATTTTCTTGATCGACAAAGTACGCATTATATTTACTTAAAGCTAAAGTTTCATTTTCCCCAAGGGGTATTTCGAAAGGTTCTTCATAAGCGTAATTTGCCTCATCAATAAGCATGCCCCCATTAGGATCAAGCGTTAAAATATGCCTCGTTACAGCTTCAATCACAACTTCAAAGTTATTAACAACTTCCCCATTAACTACGCCTGAACCCGTAATCGTATAATTACCCGAATTTTTTACTAAAACATCAATTTTTAAGGAATTACTACCACTATCAAAACTTAAAGTTACATCATTACTATTAACATCTAAACAAATATATTTACTTTGATCAAATTGATCATATAAACACAACTTATCATCTTCCATAACCGCGCGAGGTGGTTCGGTAAAGAAATTATTATTTAAAACAATACTACCTGTATTGGTGCCATCAACCATATCAATAATATACTTATCACTTTCGGGTTCCACATAATATTTTTCACCCGTAAAACTTAATTTACTTTTGGCACTTGAATCCCCATATTTTATTGTTAAATCCAGAGTTTTACCAACCATACTTAATTTAGGAATTAAGTTAATTCCACCTTTAGTTTTGGTAACTTGACCCATAAAATCAGTTAAAGTAAATGTAACATCAGCTATATCATAATCTACTTCTTTAACCAAATTTTCTGCTTCATATTCATAAACATGGTAACCAACCGTATAGCTACTTAAACCGTCGGCTCTAAAACTATATTCGGTCTTTTCAATTTCGACCACCCGATATCTTTTAAAGATATTAAAAGTATAAGTGTTACTTTGACCATTTTCATCCGTGACAGTTATTTCTAATTTATTTGTCCCATTTTTTAAAGGTAGATTATCTAACGAGGTAAGATCTTGACCATTTAATTTATAGAAAGTTTTGACTCCCTTACCCGCTTCTACTTTTAAACTTAAGTCGGTATCATAAGGAACATTAACATTATATGCCATGATATCGGCTTGGAATTTTTTATCAAAAACTACATTACTTTCAATATCATTTAAAGTAGCCTTATTTTCTTTAGTCTCTTTTTCAATTATAACCGTATAAGTGTTTTTCTTGCTCTTTTCATCCGTGACAGTAATTTCAACTTTATTTTGCCCACTTTTTAAAGGTAAGTTTTCTAACGAATCAACAGTTTCGCCATTAAATTTAAAACTAACTTTACTCTTTTTATTTTTCTTTTGATATTTAACATCGATATTATTAGTATCTTTATCCACTTTAACATAGTAGTTATTAACATTTTCTTGAAACTCAGGATTTAGTTTACCCTTACTAACGGTTAAACTACTTAAAGTATTATTATTATTATTATTTTCTTTTACTACCGTAACTTCATAAGTATCGGTATAGATATGACCATTATAAGTAACTTTTACAGTAACTTTGGTTGTTCCGATTTTTAAACCTTCCAGTTTTAAAATACCATTTTTTACACTAGCTTTAACGATATTTTCCTTGGCTACTTCCACTGTAGCATTACCTTTAATGCCAATTAAATCATAGCTAATATACTTATATTTATTAACATTTAAATTAATAGTCCCTTGATGCGAACTTAAACTTAAATACTTATTAGCCTCTTTAATCGTTAGGCGACTTTTAGCCCGATATATCTTGCCATTAGTAACACTTTCCACAAAAACATTAACTTTTCCGTTGGCCTTAGGAATTACCACGGCTACGCCATCTTTTATAAAACAAGTCGCAATTTTCGCATCACTAGTATAACAAGTTAAATTTTTTAAATTTATTTTTTCGCCATAAAAGCTTAATTTTAAATTTTCATCACTTACATACATCTCGTAACTATCTTGATAAAAATGTAAGTTTTTATTTAAGATTACTTCTTTATCCCCATTTTCATCATCAATATCCACGGTCGTGTTATTATTAATTGCACCAATCCGACCATAATATTTAGAGGTACAACAAGTTATGAGTAAAAGAATTATGATTATAATGATAATTATTTC